>JANMAD010000327.1:0-3284 GCA_031359515.1 Acidobacteriota bacterium
GTCGCACCTTGGCCAGCGGGAGTGATGACGGCACGGTCAAGCTGTGGGAGGTGGCGAGCGGACGGTTGCTGCGCACGCTGGAAGGGCACACGCGCACTGTGAATTGGATTGGATTCTCTTCGGCTCATCGGCTGCTTGCCACAAAGGGCTCGGATGATACGATCCGCCTGTGGAATCCTGCCACTGGAATCTGCGTAGCAGTGATTCCGGAGCCAGTTTCGATTTATTGGCCACCTGCCCTAGTTTTCCATCCGTACCTGAATCTCCTCGCCACAGTCGGTTCTGACCCCGGCACGTCGGCAGATGCAGGCGACCGTCTCATCCACATCTGGGAACTGGATCTCGCGGTGCTGTTGGGGCAAGCGCCTACACCAACCGGCCACTATGTCAATGCGAAGGTGGTGCTGCTGGGCGATACGGGTGTGGGCAAGTCGGGCCTTAGTCTGGTACTCAACGGCGAGCCTTTTGAGGCGACGGACTCCACGCCGGGGCGGCGGGTCTGGATGTTTCAATCGCAGGAAATGGAGTTGGACAACAATCAGAAACAGACCTGCGAGACGCTGCTGTGGGACTTGGCCGGGCAGCCGGGCTACCGTGTGATTCACCAGTTGCATTTGAACGAGGTGGCCGTGGCGCTGGTGGTGTTCGATGCACGCAGCGAGATTGATCCGCTGGCAGGTGTGCGCCACTGGGAACGCGCGCTACGCCTCGCGCAGCAACGCCAAGGGGCAGCGTGTGTGCCGATGAAGAAGTTCCTTATCTCAGCACGTGCGGATCGCGGCACTGTGTCGGTGAGCAAGGAGCGACTGGACGGATTGCTCAAGGAGTTCGGGTTCGATGACTATTTCGAGACCAGCGCCAAGGAAGGCTGGCGGATCAAGGAACTGCGACAGGCGATTGAGCAGGCCATCGCGTGGGACATGCTGCCCAAGGTCTCGTCGTCGGTTTTGTTTGCCGACATCAAAGCCTTCCTGCTTGAAGTGAAACAGACCGGGCGGCTCATCACGCCGGCCCGTGAGCTTTCCGACGAGTTCGCCCGCACGCACACGGAGGCGGTGGCGAGCGAGTCGAATTTGCGCGACCAGTTCGATACCTGCATTGGCCGTTTGGAAAACCGCGACTTGATTCGGCGGTTGAGTTTCGGCGACTACGTGCTGCTTCAGCCGGAACTGTTGGATGCTTACGCCTCGGCGTTGGTCAACGCGGCCAAGAAAGAGCCGGACGGTCTCGGCTCCGTCGCGGAAGACGCGGCGTTGGCCGGACAGTTCTACGTGCCCGACGAGCAGAAGGTCAAAGAGCGCGGGCAGGAGCAGTTACTCTTGCACGCGACGGTCGAAGAACTGGTGCGGCACGACTTGGCGCTGCGGGAAAGTGCCGAGGACGGCCGCTATCTGGTCTTTCCGTCAGAGTTCATACGCGACTACGAAGCTGCGCCGGAACCGAAGGGGAAGTCGCTCGCCGTGACGTTCGACGGCCCCGTGCAAAGCCTCTACTCGACGTTGGCCGTGCGGCTCGGCCACAGCGGCCTCTTCACCACCGGCCGCGCAGAGATGTGGCGCAACGCGGCGGTCTTCACGGCGCGTGCGGGCGGCAAGTGCGGCCTCTATCTACACGAGTTCGCCGAGGCCCGCGGCCGGCTGATCATCTTCTACGACCAACACGAGGGGCAGATGGCGAGCGATGAGACGCGCTTTCACTTCGAGGAGTTCGTTTTGGCGCACACGCATCGTCGTGCGCTGGACGGCACTGTGGACGTAGTGCGGTTCTTCGTCTGCGCCAACGGCCACCCAGTGCCCGACGACTATGTGCGGCTGTTGCGCGCTCAAGGCAAGCAGGCGTTTGATTGTCCCTGCGGAGCAAGGGTGTCACTGGCGGAACCGAAGGAGCGTCTGCGCTTCAAATCAAAGGTCGCGGCGATGGAGCAATCTGCTGACCGCCAACGAGACTTCGAGATGTTCGTCGAATCGGCGCGCGGTGAAACTAGCACTCCGAGCTTTACAGCATGGGCAGGCGACGATAGCGTGACGTTGGCCATTGTCTTCACCGATGTCGTCGGCTCGACCGCGCTCGGAGAAGAACTCAAAGACGCGCCTATGAACGAAGTGCGGCGCGCGCACTTCGCGCAAAGCCGGCGGCTGATCGAAAACTACAACGGGCGCGAAATCAAAACCATCGGCGACAGCTTCATGGCTGCATTCCGCTCCGTTGGGAAGGCGCTCGACTATGCCAAGGCGTTGCAAGCTGATCCCGGCCATCCGCGTGTGCGAATCCGCGCCGGGATTCACATCGGGCCAATGCAGGTGGAAGAAAACGATGTCTTCGGCGGGGCGGTGAACTTTGCCGCTCGTGTCGTGGGCGCGATCAAGGGCGCGGAGATTTGGTTGAGTGATCGGGCTAAGGAAGATTTGGACAGAAGCGGGGCCAGACACCACACGCAACTGAAGTGGGAACAGCATAACGACGTGCCGATGAAGGGCTTCGCAGGTGTCTTTACCCTATGGTCGCTAAGCAAGTAAGACGAATTTGGCCAAGCAAAATAGTGTCGTTCGGTTATTACCACCGCCATCTGGCCAAACTCGATGACGGTCTGGGACTCACCCGTTTATTGAAGGCATGTCGGGTTAGTGTGTTGAAACTGAAGAATGGTTGGCGGGGCGTCAATCTGAACACAACCCTCAAACTGTTTACCAAACAACTATACCCTGATGCCGGCCTACCACGCGCCAAACAGGGCGGCGGTGCGCGCAAGCATTAGCTGAAATAACTTATGCAGGACGAACTTCCGCCTAGCGCGGGCGAGGCCCACTGTCGAGAGTAATTACCGGACACGAGAATGCAGCGCACAAGGTTCAGTGTGAACTTGTGCGCCGCGTTTTTGTCTGCGGTTTACGTTGTTACTCTTTGCCGGCGCGGCGTTTGGCTTCGGCGACGACGGCGCGGAGACGTGTGAGCATTTGCTCGTGCGTCTCGCCGGGCACGGGGCCGGTGTCGTAGTCCATGCGTGTGACTGTGCCGGTGGCGGTGCGCGCTTTGGGTTTCGTGGGCGCAGCGGCGGGCGGTGCGCCGGGTGTTAGTTCGGTGGAGGCATCGGGCGCGAGGTCGGCGACGGTTTCGGCTCCGGCGGCGGGCGAGGCGGTGGCGGCGGCCGCGCTCAAGGGCACGGCCGAGGCTTGCCCGGTGGCGGCTTGTGCTTCGGCGGCGGGGCGATGCGCGTCGGCTGATGGTGATGAATCTGTGCCGGAGGTGGTGGCGGCGGTCGGCGTGGTCTGCGTCGCCGCTGCGTT
>JANMAD010000649.1:0-1859 GCA_031359515.1 Acidobacteriota bacterium
CGCGCTAATCCAACGCTGAAATTGTGTGAAGTGATTGATGAGTCTCCTGCTGGAAGGGAAGCGTGCGTTTATCTCAGGCGGCACGCGCGGCATCGGCGCGGCCATGTGCGAGGTCTTCGCGCGCGAAGGCGCGGACGTGGCCTTCAGCTATCACCAGCGCGACGATCTGGCCGAAGTGACGATGCAGAAAATCACAGGCCACGGCCGCCGCACGCACGCCTTCAAAGTGCCGGTGACGGATCGCGTCGGCATGAAGCGCGTGACGCGCCAACTGGTGGAAGAGTGGGGCGGCATAGACATACTCGTCAATAACGCCGCTATCAATCGCGGCGACAACTTTGCGACGACGACCGACCGCGCGTGGGATGATGTCATCGGCACGAACGTCAACAGTCTCTTCGCAGTCACGAAACCGATCTATAAGCAGATGATCCGCCAACGCAAAGGCGCGATTCTCAATATCACTTCCATCGGCGCGATTCGCGCGCTGCCCACTTCAGTCCACTACGCCACGTCGAAGGCCGCGATGATCGGGTTCACCAAATGTCTGTCGCGCGAAGCGTCGGCGTTCGGCGTCGCGGTCAACGCCATCGCCGCCGGTATCTTCGACACAGACCTCGCGCACACGCTGCCGGAGCATCTGCTCAAGATGCATGAGTTCTGGGTGCGGCGCGAAGGTTTGGGCCGGCCGGAAGAGCTTGCCGAAGTAGCCGCCTTCATGGTCAGTGATCGCAATAGTTTTATGAACGGCGAGATCGTGATCATTGACGGCGGCGCAGTCACATAACGCAACAACAATAACCACAAAGGCACAAGGGGCACAAAGAAGACGAGATTGTTTTCTTTGTGCCCTTTGTGCCTTTGTGGTTAAGCCTATTCGGTTGAGTCGGGCAGTAGTGATTTGACGCGCGCTTCGAGTTGCCGGAGGGCGCGTTGCATTTCGCCGAGGCGGCGGAAGGCGGCGGTTGAGCGCAGCCAGTCGCGGTTGTCGAAGGCGGGGATGCCGGAGATGGTTTTGCCCGGCGGGACGTTGTGGCTCGTGGCGCTCTTGGCGGTGATGACGGCGTCGTCGCCGATGGTCAGATGACCAGCGACGCCCGCTTGACCCGCGAGGATGACGCGCCGGCCGATGTGCGAGCTACCTGCTAGGCCAACCTGTGCGCAGAGCAGCGCGTCTTCGCTGACCGTGCAGGAGTGACCGATCTGCACGAGGTTGTCGAGCTTCGCGCCGCGCCGGATGCGCGTCTCGCCGACCGACGCGCAGTCAATCGTCGTGCCCGCGCCGATCTCCACATCGTCCTCGATCACGACGCGCCCCGTCTGCGGAATCTTCAGCCAATGGCCCGCTTCGTCCTTCGCATAACCAAAGCCGTCCGAGCCGACCGTCACGTTGTTATGAATAGTCACGCGTGCGCCGACTTGCGTGCCTGCGCGTAACGCCACGCCGGAGTGGATGATGGAATCCACGCCGACCGTCACATCATCATAAATCGTCGCGTTCGGATAGATGCGCACGCCTGCCGCGATGGTGACGTTGCGCCCGATGACGGCGCACGCGCCGATCCACACGTTGCTATCGAGCTGCGCCGTTGGATCGATCACGGCCGCCGGGTGAATGAACGGCGCGAACGTCGGCTCAGGGTGAAACAGGCGGAGCGCGCGTGTATAAGCGAGATAAGGATCACGCACGCGCAGGACGGCGATCTCGCGGCCCGCTTCGACGCCCGCGCCGAGATAGATGGCCGTGGCGCGCGTCGTTTGCACGCGCGGCGTGTAGCGCGGGTTGGCAAGAAAGGTGACGTGGCCGGCGTCCGCCTCATCAAGTCCCGCCGCGCCCGCGATCTCAAGTTCGCCATCGC
>JANMAD010000664.1:0-4413 GCA_031359515.1 Acidobacteriota bacterium
GGCTTCGACATCTCCACGCGAGTCGTCGTAGCTTGTCCGAGGCTGAGAGGAACGTGCAGGCCAGGCGTGACGAATATGCATGCCGCAGCGGTCTCGACGCGCGACTCCCATACCTTCGCACGCCCGCGCCCGCGGTGGCCCGCCAACGAATACTCAGGTGCTGTCGCTCGCGAGCGGCTCTACTATAAATCTTTCGCCAGACCACTGTCAGCATGTTCCTCTTCGCCGAGAATAACTCTGCGCAGGAGGCTGACATGTCTGCTTTCGCCGCCTACATCGGCATCGCCTGGGCCGACAAAGAACACGACCTCTGCCTTCGTGACGCTGCTTCAGCCCAGCGGGAGCGCGCCCAGCTCAAGCAGACGCCCGACGCCATCGCGGCGTGGGCCGCACAGTTGCGCGCACGCTTCGGCGGCCGGCCCATCGCCGTCTGCTTAGAGCAGTCGCGCGGGCCGCTCATCTACGCGCTCCTGCGCTACGACTTCTTCACCCTCTTTCCCGTCCCGCCCAAGACGCTGGCGAAGTACCGCGAGGCGTTCGCACCCTCGCGAGCCAAAGACGACCCGCCTGATGCCGCCCTCCTGCTCGAACTGCTGCTGACGCACCGCGACCGGCTCCGGCAGTGGCGGCCTGACGACGAGCGGACGCGCAGCTTGCAGTTGTTAGTCGAACACCGGCGGCGGCTCGTCTCCGACCGGACGCGGGTGAGCAACCGCCTGACGGCGCTCCTGAAAGCCTACTTTCCGCAAGCCTTGAACTGGTTGCCCGACCTGCGCACCGCGCTGGCGTGCGACTTCCTCCTGCGCTGGCCGAGCCTCGCCGCTCTGAAGGGCGTGCGGCGGGTGCCGCGGGAGAAGTTCTTCCGCGCACACCACTGCGCCCGACCGGGGAAGCTCGAAGAGCGCATCGGAGCGATCCGCGAGAGCGTCCCGCTGGTGACTGACGCGACCGTCATCAACTCCTCGGTGCTGCTGGTCAAGGCGCTCGCCTCTCAGATGCAGACGACCATTGCGGCCATCAAGGAGTTCGACGCGGAGATCCAACAGCTCTGTACGACGCACGAGGACTTCGCGGTCTTCTCGTCCTTGCCCGGCGCGGGCGAGGTCTACGCGTCGAGGCTGCTGCCCGCGCTGGGGACAGACCGCGGGCGGTGGGCGAGCGCCGACGAGGTGGCGCGCTATACGGGAGTGGCGCCCGTCATCGAGCGGAGCGGGCAGAGTTGCTGGGTGCGGTGGCGTTACTTCTGCCCGAAGTTCCTGCGCCAGAGCTTCCATGAGTTCGCCGGGGAATCCATCCGGCATTCGTTCTGGGCGCGTGCTTACTACGAGCAGCAGCGCGGGAAGGGCAAAGACCATCAGGCGGCGACGCGGGCGTTGGCCTACAAGTGGATCAGAATCATCTTTCGGTGCTGGCAGACACGGACGCCTTACGACGAGGTGCAATACCTGGAGAGCTTGCGGCGGAAGGGGGCGCCACTGCTCAGCTACGCAGCGCAGAATCCGGTGTGAGATGAGAAAACACTTGACACGAACACCTCAGGTGGATGTTAGATTGCGCCCCTGATTAGCACGATTGTCCCGTCATAAATTAAAACGGTATCGGGTTAGCATCCGCAGGGGAGTTGAAATATTCATTCATACATTTGTCGAGCGGTTCGCCATTTTTATGAATGCAATCGCAGAACTTTTCACCGGCCTGGGTTCGGTTGGTGTTTCTAAATTGCCTTACGCATTGCGTTAAAGTATTGCGGGGCTTAATAACGTAAAGGCTCGGAATGCCCACCACGCAGATGACAACGGCGGCAAATACTCCGGCAAAGAAAAGCGCCGGAAATTTATCGTTAAGAATCTGTCTGAAAAAAATGTGGAAACGCGCATAAAGCAAGCGTATTCCGTGCCAAGAAAAGACGGCACGCTTACCCGCACTTTCTTGAGTTTGAACATAGCTTTCAAGGCTTTTCTGCTTTGTTACGTTATTGGCATTTGCCGGACGATTAAACGGAAGAATGTGTTTCCATTTCTCATAATTCCAGCCGAGAATATATAAATTAGCCAGCACCATCAAAGGCGCGGTAAAAAGCGAGCCCTCAAAGCGCACCGCATACGTGAGAATACAAATGTTCAGGATGAGGGGGAAAGAGAGAAATGCGCCAAGCGTTACCGTGCGCGGGATCAGTAGCATAATCGCCGCCGCTATCTGCACAACGCCGATAAAGGTGTAGTAATAACCCGTATGATGCAAGGCTTCCAGATAATGCCCCATCGGATGATTGACGGATAAGCCGCTGGCGAAACGCTCGCCAAGAATTTTGACCATCCCCGCAGGGAAAAAACCCGCCGCCAAAGCCAGACGACAAAAAATCGAAAAAAGCCAAAGCCAACTGTTTTGCTTCGCCTGTGAATGAAGCCGGTCGAGTGTCGAAGAAATGCTCATAATTCAAAATTCATAACTCTCTTTACCAAGAAGCAATCTAACTTACATTATGCGGCTAGCGCGGTCGCAAACATCTTCACGAGGCGATAGAGGAACTCCTGTCCGTCGTAGAGTTGTTTGACGCCGATGCGCTCGTCTTTGCCGTGCGTGCGGATGTCGTCAATGTCGGTGAAGAGACCGGAGATGCCGTACATGGGCGTGCCGGCTTGGCGGAAATATAGACTGTCAGTCGCGCCTGTGCTCATCATCGGAATCACGGGTACGCCCGGCCACATCTCTTGCGTGATCCGGGCCACGGGCGCAAGCACGCGCGGGTTGAGCGGCGAGGGCGGGCTGGCCTTTGACCGTTCGCCGCCGAGCGGCGTGATGGCGACTTGGTCGTCGGCGATGACGCGCACAAGCGTCTCCTGCACGTAGGCGGGCGTCTCCTGCGGCAGGATGCGGCAGTTGACCACTGCGCTCGCGGTTTGCGGCAGCGCGTTATTCGCATGCCCGCCTTCGAGCCGCGTGGCGACACAGGTCGTGCGCATCATGGCATTGTAGAAAGCTGTCGCGGCCAGACGCGAGACAGCCGCCGCGTCCGGTGTCGGCTGTAAGATGGCCTTCATGTCCGCGCCCGTCTGCCCGCGCTCGACGCCAGCCATACGCTCGAAGTAAGCGTGCGTGATCTCGTTTAAGTTGACGGGGAAATCGAATTTCGCCAGATTGCTCAAGCCCGCGGCCAGATGATAAATGGCGTTGTCTTTGACGGGCACGGAGCTATGGCCGCCCTTGTTCTTCACTTCGAGCCGAAAGCTCTGCGACATCTTCTCGCTCGCCTGCACGCCCTGAAAGAGCGGCTGGCCGTTGCGCTCCCGCCCGCCGCCGCCTTCGTTCAAACCGAACTCAGCCGCGACCAATTCAGGTGCGGTCTTGAGCAACCACGACGCGCCGTTGAAGCTGCCGCCTTCCTCGTCGGCGGTGAGCGCAACGATGATGTCCCGCTCAGGTTTAAAATTTTCCTCTTTATAGCGGATCAAGTTCGCGACGAAGATCGCCGCCATCGCTTTATCATCAATCGTGCCGCGCCCGTAGAAGTAATTGTCGCGCTCCAACAGCTTGAACGGATCAAGTTCTGGCGACCAATCCGCTTTGCGTGCTTCGACGACATCCAAGTGGGCCAGCAATAAGATGGGCCGCTGCTGCCCTGTGCCGTGCAAGCGTGCGACCAGATTGCCTTTACGCGCATTACCGGGCGGCACAAGTATCTGCACATCGGCGGCGGGGAAGCCGGCCGCTTTCAGCCGTGCGGCCATCGCTTCGGCCGCCTGCGTCGTGTTGCCGACGGAATCGGTGGTGTTGATCTCGACCAGTTCTTTATGTATGTCGCGCAAGAGTTGCACGTAGCGCGAGACCTGCGGCGCGGCTTGTGCTTTGCTCGTCGAGACATTGACGAAAGCAAAGCTGAAGTATGCAGCAACGAGCAAGAGCGCGGTGGCGATTCGTAGCGAGCGCATGTCTGTTCTCATAAGTTGATCCGGGCGAGAGCATGAATTGTTAGACCGCGCGCATGATATATCATTTCAACGGCGGCCCGGCCACGAGATGCCAGTGCAGATGCTTCGACTCTTGATACGCGCCCAGATTTGTGAGCACGCGACAGGCCCCTTGCTCCGCCGTGATCTGCGCCGCGACCTGGCGGATCACGCGAAACAATTTGAGCAGAAGTTCGTCATCCGCTGCGTCGAGCGTGAGTAATGAACTGATGTGCCGCTTCGGAATCACGACGATATGCATCGGATAGAAAGGGCGCGTATGGTGATAAGCCAGCACCTCATCCGTCTCAATGATTTTCTTCACGGCCGTGCGCCCGCTTAACACTTCATCACAGTAAAAATCATTCGGCATATACACCAGCGAAACTATAGCGAGTTGCAACTAGCGCGGGGCAACGGACAGGTCAGTACCGCCTGCGGTAGCGGGCGGGTGCAGGTTGGGCAG
>JANMAD010000673.1:0-5827 GCA_031359515.1 Acidobacteriota bacterium
CCTAAAATGAACACCTCACGAGCCATGATTTTTAACTCGACCTCACAGATAAGATTATGACCGCAGGGAGAACAACCGAGAGTAGCAGACGCTTGTGTGAGCGTCAATTTTATGACCGCGCGGGGCTTATCACGCGACCGCGAGCAACGTGTTCGCTTATATCTGTTGGCCGGTAGGCGCGGGCCATGTTATTTTGTGCTGCGTCTGTGCCTGCTCTGCTTGCCGGCTTGAACCGAATGCGTTAACTAAACTCGGCCCACATCTCTATTAAGTTTTAGGAGTAACCCTCAAATGACACACCAATCCCTCTCGCTGTTGCCCCGGCGTGCGCTGTACGCGTGCGCCGCGCTCGTCTGGTTCATTGGCGTAGGCGCGGGCGCGCGGCCTGCGCAGGCGCAATCGTTGAGCCTTGATCGCGAGCGTTGTCAGGGGATGCTCGAACAGCTCAAGTCCGACATCAAAAATAATTATTACGATCCATCCTTTCGCGGCATAGACCTCGACGCGCGTTTCAAGGCCGCCAGCGAGAAGATGAAACAGGCCACTTCGCGCGGGCAGATGTTCGGCATCATCGCGCAGGTGTTGCTCGACTTTAAAGACTCGCACACGTTCTTTCTGCCGCCCGACCGCAGCAGTCGCACGGACTACGGTTGGCAGTTGCAACTGATCGGCGACGACGCTTACATCGTGGCCGTCAAGCCCGGCAGCGACGCTGCGGCTAAGGGTGTCAAGCCCGGTGACCGCGTGCTTGGCGTGGATGGCTATGGGTTAGTGCGCGACAATCTGTGGGTCTTCAAATATCTCTACTACTCGTTGCGTCCGCGCGGGGGCGCGCACATGGTGCTACAACCGCCCATGGGGCCGCAGCGCGAGTTGGACGTACTGGCCAAAGTGGAGGAAGGCCGGCTGTTGCTGGACTTGACGGGTGGCAATGACATCTGGACGCTCATCCGCGAGTCGGAGAATGAAGACCGGCTGCACCGGCATCGCTATATCGAGTTGGGCGCTGAGTTGATGATCTGGAAGATGCCGCAGTTCGACCTGCCGCGCGACAAAGTGGCGGACATGATGGCGAAGGCGAGCAAGCACAAAGCGCTCGTCCTCGACTTGCGCGGCAATCACGGCGGCGCGGAAGAGACGCTGCTTGCGTTGATCGGTTGCTTCGCCAAAGAGGAGATGCCGGTCGGCGAGTTGAAGCGGCGCAAAGAGACTAAACCGCTCGTGGCTAAGCCGCGCAACGCGGATAAGGCATTCGGTGGCCAGTTGATTGTGCTAGTGGATAGCGAGTCCGGTTCGGCGGCGGAAGTGTTTGCGCGGGTCGTGCAAATACAGAAACTCGGCACGGTCATCGGCGACCGCACGGCCGGCGCGGTCATGCGCGCGAAAGGCTACCAGCACAAGATGGGCACGGACGTGCTCATCTTCTACGGCGCGAGCGTGACGGACGCCGATCTCGTAATGACGGACGGCAAGAGTCTGGAGGGCACGGGTGTTACGCCCGACAAATTAATGTTGCCGACGGGCGCGGACTTGGCCGCGGGGCGCGATCCCGTCCTCGCCTACGCCGCTGCACTCGCAGGTGTCAAACTCGAACCGGAAAAAGCCGGCGCGCTCTTTCCCTTGGAGTGGCATAAATAAACGACAGGGCCTAGCCTAATGCAAAAGCGCGGGGCACGATCAATTTGATCGCGCCCGCGCGGCCGTCGCCGCCAGATCAATCGCCTTCACGTCTTTCAACGCGCCTTGCCGCCTAAAATGAAAACGTCACGAGCCATGCGAAACTTACCTTTCTCTTTCTACATCCATGAATTCCGGCGCAAGTCAGACTAGCAAACCGGCCGATGCGGGTCAATTTACGAGCCTCTGCGGAGTAGATTGACAGGCTTTAGCTGTTCCCCTATTGTGAGGAACGATACGCCTCGCCTCGTGGATTCCAGCATAGAACTGCGCCCGACCTGCAACGTGCGGGCGCAAATGGTCGGCGACCACACTCTCACGCACGCGCAGCGTTGCCACGCTTGTAGTTTTTAGGCTACCCCTGATAGGGCTGGCAAAGAACTATGCGCCCTAGTTTATCTGAGGAGGCTGAGATGGAAAGAAAGCTACACTGCTTTGTTTTGCTTGCCCTGATGCTAGCTCTGCTGGCCCCAAAATGCGCGGCGCAAACCAAGCCGGGCGACATTTTGAAACAACAAGAACGCTACAGCTTGTCGCTGGATTTGGAGTTCAGCCGGAAGAATAGCAATCCGCTGGACCGCACCGTGTCGGTTATTTTTGGCGCGGATCCCAATGCCTACGCGACCGGCTTTCTGGTCGCCGACGGACTTGTGATTACCGCCTATCATGTTGTTTCCGGCAACCTCAGCGATGCCAAGAAACTGAATATGGGTTTCAAGCCACAGGATCAACTGGACGTGAAGGTCTATATCAAGGGCTGTCGGGCGGTAATCATCAAGATCGATCAAGAGGCGGATTTGGCGCTGCTGGAAGTATGCAGAGCACAAAAACAAACGAAAGTGCCCGCGTTTCAAACAGCCCTCAGCAAAGATGATAAGCTCGTGCTAATCGCGCGCCCGCATGGCGATAAGATGGTGAGTCACGGCAGCTTTCACGGCGCTTATACGTTACGCGGGCAACAATACTTGGCGGCGAAAATTAAAGGGCGCGATGGCTATTCGGGTAGCCCCGTCTATAACCACAAGGCCGAGGTCGTCGGGATATTCACCGGCTACGACTGGGTGCAAGACGTGGCGGTAATTAGTCCGGGCAGCAGAGTCCAAAAGCTGCTGGAAGACTATCTGGCCAATCCTAAACCTTGAAGTGGTTGCGCCGGCCAAGTGCGCAAGTTTTGGCCTTCACGCTTGGAAGCGGTGCTGCGCCCGATAGCGATGGAGCAGTTCTTCGAGGAAGGCTTCGTAGGTGAATTGCGCGGGATCGAATTCGGGTTGCAGTTTGTAGAGGAGCGGCGTCGCGATGCGCCAGGCCATCCATTGGCGCGGGCCGTCGGTCAAGTCCCAACGGCGGCGCAGGAACGCTTCGATCACTTCGATCTCCGGCGCGGCGAGTTGCTGCACGTCTGCCCTGAACGACATGGGTTTGAACGAACGACGCAGGGCCGCGTCGCTCGTCGGCGCGTTGAAGACAGCGGCAAAAGTCGGCGCTTGATCCTCGCGCTCGCGCACGACGACCGTGCCCGCGACAAAATCGCCGACGCGCTGATCGCGTGGGCTGGCAAAGACCGCGACCAAACCGACTGAATAGAACGGGGCCGGCATCATGTCGAACAGGCGCAAGAGATTCCGCGCCGCCGCTTCCCAGAACGTGACCGGCCGCCCGTCCTCGCGAATCACACGCAAACCCAGCCACAGCTTGCCCGGCGTCTGCCCGTTCCACAACCACTCGAACAAAGCGAAGTAGCCCGACCAGATCAAGAAAACAGCAATGATCAATAGAGCCGTCACCCACTTCGGCGCTTCCGATAGACGGCCGCCGAACTGCGCGAGCAGTCCAGACCAGTGCAGCACAATGATGAGCAAGAGAATGGCGAGCAGTTGCAGTCCGTGATCAATCGCGCACGCGAGAAAGCGGTTGCCGATAGACGCCAACGCGAAGTGCAGCGGCACGCGCTCCGGCGTCTCGATGATCAACGTCTCGTCAGTGGGAATCGCTGCCGCCATCGGCGTTAAGCATAACCGATTCGTCTAGTAGGCGACACGGTTTGATTGAATGCGCATGCCAGCCGTGCTAAAAGGGTCGTAACAGTTAGGCTGCCAGGACGGCCGCGCGAGGTAAAGAGCAATGGCCAGCACTGATGTACGCACCGAGGCAATAACGCAAGCTGTAATATCTCAAGCTGCAATACCGCAAACAGCAGACGCAACTTTCAGCCTTGACGTGCGTGCGCTCAGCTTGACGGACGAGCAGTTTGCGCAACTCTGCTGCGACAACAGGACGTTGCGGCTTGAGTTGACCGCACGAGGAGAACTGATCGTTATGGGCTCCACCAGCTCAGACACGGGACGACGCAATGCCAGACTCAATCAACGCTTAGCCAATTGGGCGGAACAAAATAGCACGGGCGTGTGCTTCGACTCGTCGGCCGGCTTCAAGTTGCCCAACGGGGCGAAGGTCTCACCTGACGCTTCGTGGGTGCGAAAGGATCGCTATGAGGCGTTGACGCAAGCAGAGCGCGAGACGTTCGCGCCGCTCTGTCCCGATTTCGTCGTCGAGTTGCGCAGCAAGTCGGATCGCTTGCAGGTTTTGCAAGAGAAGATGCGCGAGTACGTCGCGCAAAGAGCGCAGCTTGGGTGGTTGATTGATCCGGGCACGAAGACTGTTTACGTCTATCGGCCGCTGCAAGAAGTCGAGACGTTGCGCGAGCCGCAGACGCTTACTGGCGCCGCTGTGCTGCCCGGCTTTGAATTGCGCTTGAACGAAATCTGGTAGGCCAGCCTTAACAAACTTTCCGCACCTCACTCGCCAAACGCCCGCCTTGTACGTCAATGATCACTTCGGCGTTCGTTGTGCGCGCGAACGTGTCAAACGCGGCGCGCTCGACGGCGGCGACGAGTTCGGTGTGCAGTCCGCGTGCGCCTGTGCCGCGTCGTTCGCTGCGCGTGATGATGTAGTCGAGTGCGGCGGCGGTGACGGTGAGTTGCAAGCCCTCGCCGCGAAACTCGTATTGGAACTGCGGCAGCACGTTCTCGCAGAGGATGAGGCGTAAAGTTTCGCGTGGCAGAGGCGGGAAGGTGACGACGCGGGCGAAGCGGCCGATCAGTTCGGGCAGGAAGCCGAACTTCTGAAAGATGCCGACCTCGTCGAGCGTGAGCGCATCGGTCTCCGCCTCGCTTGCGTTGCGAAAGCCGATGCCGGCACGTCGTTCGCGCAGCAGTTCATCGAGACCGGAGAACGCGCCGCAGGCGATGAAGGGAATATCGCGCGTCGCCACTTCGGCGCGTTGGCCGAACGCGGAGAAGCCGTAGTCCATCGGCACAGACACGACCGAGTTCTCCAACATCGCCAGCAACTCGCGCTGCACGCCGTAGCCCGACACGTCTTTCGTCGTGCCCTGTCCGGCGAAACGCGCGCTGCTACCGGCCGACGCGAGCTTATCGAACTCGTCGAGGCAGATGATGCCGCACTCGGCGATGTACGTGTCGTCGTCGGCCGCCGCGATCAGGCGCGTCAGGATCGTGCGCACGTCGTCGCCGACGTAGCCCGCTTCGGTGAAACTCGTGATGTCCACGACGACTGTCGGGAGTTTGAAGAAACTGCGGAAGAGCAACTCGACGAGAAACGTTTTGCCGCAGCCTGTCGGCCCGATGAGCAGCATGTTCTGCTTCGGCGGCAATTCACGCGCGCTCACGCCCTCGACGTGAATCCGCTTCAAACGCCGCACGTGCCGGTACGCCATGAGCGACAACGCACGGCGCTGCTCGTCCTGCCCTTTGTAACCGAGCCGTTCCAACTCCGCCGCGATCTCCGTCGGTGGCGGCAACGGCAGCCCCTCAACAAATGCGCGCCGCGCCTCGTTGAAGTGATCGAGCATCTCTTGCGCGGCGGACGTTTCGTCTTCGTGTTTTTCCGGCGTGAATTCCATAGCAGCTTGTGCGCACTCTACTGTCTAAAATCCGAACCCGCAAACTATAATAACCGTACTACGAGGAAACGCTGAAAGAGGAGTCCGCCAAATGTTCTGTCCGCAATGTGGCACTAACCAAAACGATGATCTGCGCTTCTGTAAAGTCTGCGGCGCGAACTTGCACGCGGTGCGGCAGGCCGTGGCGACGCGCGAGCCGGGCGGCAAGATTGATTGGAGCAAGACGTG
>JANMAD010000049.1:0-1931 GCA_031359515.1 Acidobacteriota bacterium
CGCGCGTTCCTGCCGGAAGAAGATCAAACGCCGGGCACGCATCCGGTCATCGTCTTGAGCCATTGGTTCTGGCAACGCCATTTCAACGCCGATCCGAATGTGCTGGGGCGCACGTTGCGTCTGCGGGGCGAGACCTTCACCGTCGTCGGCGTGACCGCGCGCGGCTTCATCGGCACGACACCCGACGCGCCCGCCGGTTGGGTGCCGCTCATGATGCGCGACCAACTGTTGCCCGCCGGTTTCTGGCAGCATAAGAGCTGGCTAACCGACCGCGCCGCCGATTCATTCGTGCTGCTCGGCCGCTTGCAGCCCGGCGTCGCACGCGCGCAGGCGCAAGCCGACATGAATCTCGTCGCGCAGCAACTGGCGCAAAGTTATCCCGACAAAGAGCGCAAGACCGGCGTGAAGCTCACGAGCGGCATGGCGTTCATCAACATCAACGCCGCCGAGTTGCCCTTCATCACGCCGCTGCTGTTGGCGGTCGGGTTGGTGCTGCTGATCGCATGCGCGAACGTGGCCAATCTGTTGCTGGCGCGGGCGGCGACGCGGCAGAAAGAGATCGGCGTGCGGCTCGCCTTGGGGGCGACACGCGGGCGGCTCATCCGGCAGTTGTTGACGGAGAGCGTGTTGTTGTCGGTGCTAGGCGGCGCGGCCGGATTGTTGCTCGCGGTGTGGACGCTCGGCGCGCTCTACCCCGTCGTCATGTCCGCGCTCCCGCTGCCCACGGGGCTGAAAGAGTCGTTCACGATCAATCTCGAACCCGACCTGCGCATCTTCAGTTTCACTCTCCTTGCGTCGTTCGTCGCCGGCATCGTCGCGGGCCTCGCGCCGGCCCTGCAAGCGACGAAGCCCGATCTCATCTCCGCGTTGAAGGACGAAGGCTCGACGCTCAGCCAGCATCTGAGCCAATCACGCCTACGCAATGCGTTGGTGGTGACACAGGTGGCCGTCTGCCTGATGTTGCTCGTCGGCGCGGGGCTGTTGGTGCGGAACGTGCGCCGTGTGCAGACGGTTGACACCGGACTTGAGACGCAGCACGTGCTAGCGGCGGCTGTGAGTCTGCGGCAGACTAAGAACGAGAAGCATGACGTGGCCGAAGCCCGTCGCCTGCTGGTTGAAAGATTGCGCACAGTGCCCGGCGTGACCTCTGTGAGCGAGGCGTATAGGCAACCGTTGACGGGCGGCCCGGCGACCACACTGATCACGCTGGCCGCAAATAACGCGCCGGCCGCGCAGCCATTAACGGCCAACTACAACGTCGTCGCGCCGGATTATTTTGCCACGCTAGGCTTGCGCATCTTGCGCGGTCGGGCCTTCACCAAACAGGAAGCGGATGCGGGCGCGCCGGTCGTCGTCATCAGCGCAGCGACCGCGCACCGCTTCTGGCCAGACGCAGACGCCATCGGCCAACGCATCGGTATCGCGGCCATGAGTACAGCGACAGGCGACGCGTCAGCACGGGCGACTGAGGCGGCCGGAGTCTTCCCGACGTTTGAAGTGATCGGCATCGCGCGCGACACGCGCAGCAGTTGGGTCTGGCACAAGGACGAGACTTATCTGTACGTCCCGCTCAAACCGGGCGACCAACACGACGCCTACATCTTCGTCCGCACCACTGGCGCACCCCGGGCGCTCATCCCCAGCGTGCGCCATGAGGCGGAGGTCATGGGCGATCTCTTGATCTCCGTGCGGCAGGTGGATGATGCGCTCGCCATGCAACTTGCTCCGTTCCGTGCGATTGCGCTGGTGGCGGGCGCGCTCGGTCTGCTCGCGCTGTTGCTGGCGGGCATAGGGCTATACGGCGTGATGTCGTTCGTCGTGCAGCAACGCACGCGCGAAGTCGGCATACGCATCGCGCTCGGCGCAGAGGCAAGCGATGTCATCAGCTTGTTTCTGCGACAGGGCTTGCGCCTGATCGCGACGGGGCTGAT
>JANMAD010000070.1:0-4100 GCA_031359515.1 Acidobacteriota bacterium
TCGCCGGGCGCGGCGTGAACTTGTCGCACTCTGCCAAGCGAGGGCTAACTTAAAAGAATTCTCACGCAAAGGCGAAAAGCCGCAAAGCAGGCGCAAAAATGTTGCACGTTCTTCTTCGCGTCTTTCCCTTTGCGGCTTTGCGCCTTTGCGTGAGAAATCTTTTTCTTTCGCCATCGCTTGGCAGAGTGCGACAAGTTCACGCCGCGCCCGGCGAATTGCAAACGAATGACCCTCGCGGGCCGCGTCTTTCGCCCGTTTTGCGCCGGCCTCATGTTTGCATTATCGTTATGCGCTCAACGAAGCCCACCGATGATGACCGGGCAGGCGCGGCGTTGACGCAGCATTATTCCGATGGCAACCAGAGTCTCAAACACAACGCGCGACATACGCACGACGCTCGAAATGATCAAGATCGAGCATACGCTGTTCGCGTTGCCCTTCGCGCTGCTCAGCGCGGTGCTGGCGGCGCGCGGACTGCCCTCCGCGTGGCAACTGCTCTGGATCACCGGGGCGATGGTCGGCGCACGCTCGGCCGCGATGGCCTTCAATCGGCTCGCCGACGCCGACTACGACGCGCGCAACCCGCGCACTAGCACCCGCGCACTGCCCGCCGGCTTGCTCACGCGCCGCTTCGTCTGGGTGTTCACCATCGCGGCGGCCATACTCTTCTTCATCGCCGCCGCGATGCTTAATCGTCTGACGCTCATGCTCGCGCCCGTCGCGCTCGCCAGCGTTTTGTTCTACTCGTACACGAAGCGGTTCACATCGCTTTCACATCTTGTCCTTGGCTGGTGTCTCTGCATCGCGCCGACGGGCGCATGGCTCGCCGTGCGCGGCACGTTCGACAGCCCCGTGCCGCTGCTATTGTCGCTCACAGTGCTGCTCTGGACGGCCGGCTTCGACGTCCTCTACGCCTGTCAGGATTACGACTTCGACCGGCAGACGGGCCTGCGCTCGCTCCCTGCGCGCGTCGGCATCGCCAATGCACTTTGGCTTTCGCGTCTGCTCCACGCGGGCGCATTCGCCGCGCTCGTCGGGTTATACTCCATGACGCACTTGGGCGCGCTCGCGCTCGTCGGCGTGATCGCAACCGGCGCGCTGCTCGTCTATCAACATAGACTCGTGCGCGCCGACGACTTGAGTCGCTTGAACGCAGCGTTCTTCACCACGAACGCTTTCGTCAGCGTGCTGCTCTTCATCACATTTGGTGGCGCAGTTTTGCTCCAACATTTGCAATCTCGAATTTGAGATTTGAAATTATCTCTTATGAACTTTTCACACGACCACAAACTTAACGACATCGCCGCGCGCGTCGAAGCGGGCGCACGCCTCTCATTCGCGGACGGCATGGCCTTGTATGCGACGGACGATCTGAGCGCGCTCGGCAAGTTAGCTGACACCGTGCGCCGCCGCCTGCACGGGCGTAGCACCTACTACAACGTCAATCGTCATTTCAACTACACGAACGTCTGCTACGCCGACTGCAAATTCTGCGGCTTCTATCGCACCCCGCGCCAGCCCGATGCTTACACGCACAACGTTGATGAGGCATTGAAACTCGCGGGCGCGGCCGTCGCCGAAGGCGCGACCGAGTTGCACATCGTCGGCGGCTTGAACACGAAGTTGCCGTTTCGCTACTACACCGATCTGCTGGCGAGTTTGAAGCGCGCGTATCCGCGTCTGCATCTGAAGGCGTTCACCATGGTCGAGCTTGATCACATGGCGGGCTTCTATAAGATGGCGGACGAGGACGTGATCGCGCAGTTGCAAGCGGCGGGCATGGACTCTTGTCCCGGCGGCGGCGCGGAGATTTTCCGCGAGCCGACGCGCTCCGCCATCTGCGCGCATAAGACGGACGCCGCGCGTTGGCTCGACTTGGCGGGTAAAGTTCACGCCGCCGGCCTCAAGACGAACGCGACGATGCTCTACGGGCACATCGAGTCGCTGGAAGATCGCGTCGATCATTTCGTGCGCCTGCGCGAGCAGCAGGACAAGTCAGGCGGCTTCCAATGCTTCATCCCGCTCGCCTTCTATCCGCCGGGCACGAAACTCGCGCACCTCGCGGGGCCGTCGGGCGTGGACTCTTTGAAGACCATCGCGGTCGCGCGCCTCATGCTCGACAACTTCGCGCACGTCAAAGCCTACTGGGTCATGCTCGGCAAACAACTCGCGCAGGTCGCGCTCCACTTCGGCGCAAACGATCTCGACGGCACGATCACCGACGGCGGCGAATTAACCGAAAGCTACTCGGTCGAAGCGAACAACGAAGTCCGCATGAACAAGGACGAGATCGCCGCGCTCATCCGCAACGCCGGCTTCGACCCCGTCGAACGCGACACGCTCTATCATCCGGTCGCAGAGCTATCGGCCGCTTAACAGCTTTGCGCCTTTGCGTCTTTGCGTCTTTGTGTGAGGTTATTCTTTTGCATGTAAAATTCTCACCCAAAGACGCAAAGGCGCAAAGGAAGGCACGCAGAATTTTTCAGAGATGACGATGGATACGGTCAGCCGGTTCGATGAGCGGGTCGAGAATTACATTGCGTATCGCCCGAAGTATCCGGCGGCAGTGGCGGAGTTTCTGCGCACGAAGTTGGGATTGAGTGCCGCGTCGGTTGTGGCGGATGTCGGCGCGGGCACGGGGATTCTGTCGGAATTATTGTTGCGGGAAGGCTGCGCGGTCTTCGGCATTGAGCCGAATGAGGCGATGCGCGCGGCTGCTGAGCGACTGTTGCAAGGTTGTCCGAATTTTACAAGCGTGAACGGCACGGCCGAGGCAACGACGCTCGCGGACAGCAGCGTTGATTTCGTCACGGCCGGGCAGGCGTTTCATTGGTTCGATGGGGCGCAGGCGCGCGTCGAATTCAGCCGCATTATTAAAGCAGATGGCTGGGTAGTGTTGGCGTGGAATATGCGCCGACTCGATACGACACCATTCCTGCGCGACTATGAACAGTTGTTGCGCACGTTCGGCACAGACTACACGCAGGTGAACTGCGAGCAGTTGCCCGAAGAAAAGATCGCCGCTTTTTTCGCGGATAACTACGCGCAACAGTCGTTCGACAACTTTCAAATTTTCGATTATGCGGGCGTGCGCGGGCGTCTGCTCTCGTCGTCCTACGTGCCGCTCGCGGGGCAGCCGCAGCACGAACCGATGCTCGCGGAGTTGCAACGTCTGTTCGACTTGCACCAGCGCGATGGGCAGGTGACAATCGAGTACGACACGAAGATTTATTACGGCCACCTCCACTAAGCACAGCTTTAATTTATGACTATCGCAAACGAAAAACGCACCATCACCGTCGCGCACTCGCCCGACTCGGACGACGCTTTCATGTTCTACGGTCTGGCGACACACAAGCTCGACACCGGCGACTTGCGCTTCGAGCATGTATTGGAAGACATACAGACATTGAACGAGAAAGCGATGCGCGGCGTCTATGACGTGACGGCGATCAGCTTTCACGCCTACGCTTACATCGCGGACAAGTACGCGCTCTTGCCGCACGGCGCGAGCATCGGCGACAACTATGGCCCCATCGTCGTCGCGCACGAACAGTTCAAACAGGAAGATTTGGCGCGTCTCAAGATCGCTGTGCCCGGCACTTTGACGAGCGCGTTCCTCGCCCTGCGTATCCTCTGCCCCGACTTCGAGTATGAAGTCGTGCCCTTCGATCAGATCATCAAGCATGTGCAGGAAGGGCGCGCGGACGCGGGACTGCTGATTCACGAGGGGCAGCTTTTTTATCAGGAGATGGGGCTGCATAAAGTCATAGACCTCGGCGAGTGGTGGCACGAGCGGACGGGTCTGCCTCTGCCGATGGGCGGCAACGTCATCCGCCGCAATCTCGGCCCGGAGTTGATGCGTGAAGTCTCTGGCTACTTGCACGAGTCGATCCGCTACTCGCTCGACAACCGCGCCGACGCGCTGGAGTACGCGCTGCAATTTGCCCGCGATATGGAGCCGGAAGTGGCCGACCGCTTCGTCGGCATGTGGGTCAACGAGTTGACGCTCGACTACACCGAGCGCGGGCGCGTCGCCGTCCAACGCTTGCTCGACGAAGGCGCAGAGCGCGGCATCATTCCGCAGCGCGTACAGGTTG
>JANMAD010000074.1:0-4207 GCA_031359515.1 Acidobacteriota bacterium
CCGCCGGGCGCGACCGGCGACGGCATGGCGATGGCTTATCGCGCAGGCGCGGAACTGGCCGATATGGAGTTCGTGCAATTCCATCCGACGGCTTTGAACGTAGAGGGCGCGCCGCGCTTTCTGTTGTCAGAAGCGATGCGAGGCGAGGGCGGCGTGCTGTTGAACGAGGACGGCCGGCGCTTCATGGCGCGTTACCACGAGCGGGCGGAGCTTGCGCCGCGCGATGTGGTCAGCCGCGCTATCGTCGCCGAGTTGCGGCGCACGGCCACGCGCACCGTCTATCTCGACATGACCGCGCTCGACGCGCGTTTCCTGCGCACGCGCTTCCCGAAAATCTACGCGACCTGTTTACAGCACGGCCTTGATCTCACACGCGCGCCCGTGCCCGTCTCGCCCGCCGCGCACTACTCGATGGGCGGCATACGCACAGACCTCGCGGGACGCACCACGCTGCCCGGTCTCTACGCGGCCGGCGAAGTCGCCTGCACGGGTGTGCATGGCGCGAACCGGCTTGCGTCGAATTCATTGCTCGAAGGTCTCGTCTTCGGCGCACGCGCGGGCGCGGCGGCCGTAGCGGATAACCCGCACGCACCGCTGACTGAGCCAGAGACAAACGCGCTGCCGACTGATGAAGCGGCCGCTTGGCACGGCGGCGAGATCGCGCTCGCGGTGCGCAAGCGCGTGCGGCGTGTGATGTGGGAGCGCGTCGGCATTCTGCGCACGCGCGCGTCGCTGCTGCGTGCGCTCGCGGAGTTCGAGCGTATTGCGCACGCTAACCTGCTTGCGCCTTCGCGCAACTTCCTCACGGTCGCCACGCTGATCGCCCGCGCCGCGCTCTGGCGCGAAGAGTCGCGCGGCGCACAGTTCCGGCTCGATTTCCCCAAACGCGATGACGCACACTGGCGCGTGCATTCGATTGCGCAGCTAGATGCCGACATCTCCGCGAGCGAGCGGATTGACTTTGTAAGGGAAGGTAATCGGCAGGAGACAACGGCGCAACGTGTTTGATTAATATTCAGCGGCTGTACCGCAGTCTGGTTAAAGCGAAGCATATAAAATGGCACAAAGCGCGAAAAACATTTATCCTCGAAATCACACGAACCGACACGAACATGCGTATGTCTTGCTTCGTGTCGGTTCGTGTGATTTCGTGGATAGCTTTTTCATGTTGTCCCAATCCTTCGTGGTTTGATTTAGATTCAATTTCTAAACGCCATGGCGTACTACGAGCAACTACACGAATGGAATCTGACGCCGCACGAGGCGGTTGAATTACAGAAACAACTGCGCGAGCGTGTGCGGATCGCGCCGCTCACGCGCAAGATCGAGACGGTCGCGGGGGCGGACATCTCGTTCAATAAATTCTCGCCGGTGATGTACGCGGGCGTGGTCGTCCTTAGTCTGCCGACGCTCGAAGTGGTGGAAGAGGTCGGCGTGGTGAGCGAGACGCAGTTTCCTTACGTGCCGGGGCTGCTGTCGTTTCGTGAGTCGCCGTTGGTCTTGGAGGCGTGGGCGAAATTGCAGACTGAGCCGGACGCGGTCATGTTCGACGGGCAAGGCATCGCGCATCCGCGCCGCGTCGGCATCGCGTCGCACGTCGGGTTGTTGATCAACCGGCCGACGTTCGGTTGCGCGAAGTCTGTGCTGGTCGGCAAGTATGAAGAACCATTGGCTGCGCGTGGCGCTTGGACGCCGCTCATCGATCCGAAGAACAAAGAGACGGTCGGCGCGGCGCTCAGGACGAAGACGAACGTGCAGCCGATCTTCGTCTCGCCCGGCCATCTGATCGATCTCGCGGGCGCAATCGAACTCACGCTCGCGTGCGACGGCGGCTATCGCCAGCCCGAACCGACGCGCCGCGCACATCATCTCGTCAACGCGCTCCGGCGCGGCGAGCGTGCGCCAGACTAAAAAGTAAAGAGGCGGTAAGCATGTAGCTTACCGCCTCTTTACTTTTTAGTCTGCGGCTGCGCTTACTGCACAATCGTAAATTTAGCCGACTGTTCGAGCGCTTGGCCCGAGACCTGATCCTTGATGCGGATCGTGATGCCGTAGTTGCCGGGCGTGAACTTGGCCGAGTCGAGCAAGCGCGCCAGCGTCAAGCGTTGGCCGGCGTCGCTCATGCCGCGCCAATCCTCTGGCAGTTTACCGATCTCTTTACCATCATGTGTTAGCACATACTCGGCATCTACGGCCGGGCGCAACGTCGTCTGGTCAATGCCCGCATTGTAAATCTGCATGTAGACGCCGATTGGTTCGCCGCGATGGAAGACGCCCGCCACGTTCGGGATCACTTTGAACTGCCCGATGGTGAACATGCTGGGAATCTGATCGCGCACGTCTTGTAGCTTCGCGGCCAAGAGCAGCGTCGAGGTCGAAAGCTGTTTTGGATCGTACTTCGGCACGGTGAAGCCCTGATGCCTGACCTGCTGCGCGCCGGTGTTGATGTCGCGCACGATCACGTCCACTTTGTATGTGCCCGGCGGCAGCGGAATAACCTTGCCGTAAGCCGACTTGCGCCCCTTCGCGGCCACCAATTCCTCGACGGTCGCGTCGGTCGTCACCGAGTCCTCGAAGACACTGACGCGGCGGCCGTTGACGGACATGATGCGGCCGAAGATGTTCATCTTCGCGCGCTGGATGCCGCCGACATCGGTGAATTGCAAATCCTTGTTCTCGGTCTGGATTGTGAAAGCCGTCATCACGCGGTCGTCCGACTGGCGGAAGAAGTCCACGCGCAGGTCGAAGTCTATCGGGCTGTCTTCAATAAGACCGCTATTGGATGACAGGATGCCCGCCAGTTCCGTGTTGTGGATAACCGGCGCGCGGAACAGATCAGCTTGCTGTTGAAGGCGCGAGAACGGGCTGTCCTGTTCGCGGAAATAGGGCGCGCCGTTGGTCACACGATTCGTCTTGCTCTCCAAGCCCAATTGCTCGCGGTAGGTCAGACCTGCGCCGGGAATGTAGAGCAGCGCGTCCTTCTCATCGGGCGAGCGGGCGATACGATACTCGCCCGAACCGGTCGGGTCAACGAACTCGATCTCGACGCCGGAGCCGACGCCCTCGATGTAGCGATAGAACCATTTCTCGAACGGATAGGTCGAAGTCTGCCCGCCGCCCTCGTAGGACTCGCGCTCGTAGGGGCCGCCCGCCGGATGCGACTCAAGCTCGTCGGGCTTGCCGTACATGATGTAGATGCGCCCGCGGTCGGTCTTCCAACCGGGGATGCCGGAGGCATAATGCTCGTTGGCGTAGGCGATGCGCTCGTAGTACGTCTCTTTGAACTCGTTCTCTTCGGTGTCCGGATCAGGATCGCGCCGTTGCCAGAAGCCTTCGATGAACGCCTCGCGCTCCTCGTCGGTCTGGAGGTGCTTGAAGATTTCGCGCTCCTTGTCAGTAATGATGTAGGCCACATCATTATTGACCCACTCCCGATAAATCTTCTTGACCTCAGGCTTCTTGTTGCGCGGGTTCGACATCACGTCCTGTGCGTCGGTCTGCTTGTTGTTCTGTTGCGCGCGGGTCGCGGGCGCAATGAGCGTCAGGGCGAGCAGTGCCGCAAGCGGCAGGGCGCGAAGCCGGGCGAGACGAGCCATCATGGTAGAACTCCTGTGCGAAATATGAGCCGTTAACTGTGTTGGCGCGCGGGCAGCGCGCAAAGAAAACTTTCTGTCAGTCGTAAACCCTTTTGATCGTGAAAAGGCGACGCCGGTTGGCTCAGGCGGACGGGCAATCTGCTGAGGCAGCAACACGCAAACATCGCCAAACTTTCCGAGCGGGATTTTAGTGCCTCAACGGTACATGGTCAAGATGCGGCGGCGGGCAGCCAAGTTGCCTGAACGGCAGAGGTTAGAGGTCAGAGATCAGAGGTTAGTTAGCGAATTCTTCTCATTGACCTCTGATCTCTGACCTCTAACCTCTGCCCTTAACGCAGAATTGCGCTGCCGCCATTGCTGACAGCAGCGCAACTCCGTGAACTCCGGTAAAATCGCCGAAACGATTTAGGGGAGCGGCGACCCTGGGCTTGTACACGCCACAGAGCGCCTGATTTCTATCCCGACCACGAGCCAGCGGTCAGCGCGTCGCCGGTCAACACCCGCCGCAGTTGCCTGCCGCGTTCGCATCCTCGCGGACGCAGTGTCGGTTGGTTTTTGGTCTGGTGGCTTTACCTCCACCGCCGGTTACGTTCCGGCCGAACGAGGCGCAA
>JANMAD010000131.1:0-7612 GCA_031359515.1 Acidobacteriota bacterium
CACGCCGTTGGCGTCGGTCTTGGCCGCGACGTACTGGCGTGGGCCACCCGCCCAATCCCAGATCACATACCAGTAACTGTTCGGCGGCACGACCGCGAGGCTGTTGACCTTGAGCGTGAATGCCAGCCGGTTCAAGCCATCCGCGTTGTACGGCTCGGCGGCGAACAGTTGTTGAATGTCCTGCGGCGGCGGCGCATCAAGGCCGTCCGTCGCGAGACTCACGCCCGGCAGCGCACACGGATCGCCGGTCGAAACGACCACGACCGGCGAGACTTCGCCCGTCGGGCACGGTTGGCTCTCGCCCACCGAGTTCGTCGCCGTCACCGTGTAGAAGTAGGTCGTGCCCGGCGCAGCCGTCAGATCGTCATAGCTCGTCGCCGTGCCGACGTTCGCAAGGAGTGTGCGCTGCGTTGAAGCGGTGCGGCGATAAACCGAGTAGTTCACAATCGGCGCGCCGCCGTTGTCGGGTACAGACCAAGACAGATGCACGCCGTTCGCATCCGACGTGGCGTTCACCAGCGGATTGCCGGGCGCAACGGGGCCGGTCGGATCAAAGGCTACGAACAAGCGGCGCCCGCCAGATTGCCGCGTGACGGAAGCGAGCGCCGTGTAAGAGTTGGTCGAGCCGCCCACGCAGCCGCCGATGCAGCCGTCCGCATAGCCGACGAGCACGCGCCCCTGCGCATCCACGGTCGCGTCCATGAAGTCGAGCAGGTTGCGGTCGTTGTAGCCGTAAGTGGTCTGTATGTTCTGACACGAGGTTGTGCCGAGGTTACAGATCGTGCCGCGCTGGACTGGGTCGGTCGGCGTCGCATCCTGTGTGAGCCAACTCGCGCCGCCGTCGAAGGTCGTGGCGATGTAGAGATGCCACGCCGCGCTGCGCGGATAGCTCGCGGGGTCGGTGTAGTTGCCCGGCACGGTCGTGCCGAAGAACGCATACGCCGCGCGGTTGTCGTCGCCCGCGACGACTTCCGGGAACGTCGTGTTGACTAACCCAAGCGGTGCGCCCACGTCCACGCTCGGCGTCCACGTGTCGCCGTGATTGTGCGAGACGGCGATGCGCGCGTGACTGTCAGAGTGTTGATAGCCCATATAGACCGTGTTGCCCGCGCCGATGCCGATGGATGGATCGACGAGGAAGCCACTCGTGCCGCTGTCGGGAATCGACTTGACCGTCCACGTGATGCCGTTGTCGGTCGAGCGCGTGAGCGAAGCCTTGCCGCCGCACGTCTTGTTCGGCACATAGACCGTGCCGTCGGGTCCGACCTTTACGTGGCCGTGGATGCCGCCGCAGTTCGTCGTATAGACTGGAATGCCAGCGCCAAAGGTCAAGCCGCCATCGTCGCTGCGCGCGCAGAAGGCCGTGACCAAATCCTGCGAGCAATAGTAAACCGCGTTCGGATAGGTCGGGTGCGGCGGCGGCGCGGGCGAGGCCGCGTTGTTATAAGGCCCAGCACCGATGGTCTGGTGATCGACGCCGGACGGGATGCCGCCGCCCTGCGACGGTATCCACAGGTCGCCGTCGTTGTCCGTGTAAGACGAGAGGCTGTCTTGCCCCGTGAGTTGCGAGACGAACGTGCGGTTGGGCGTCGTATCGCCCGCCGCGCGCATGTGATCGGTGAACAGGATCGGGTCGAGACTGCGCACGGAATTCGGCGCGCTCTTATCTTCCCACGTCGCCTTCGCGGGCGACGTGCAATCGTCGAAGCTGATGCGCAAGGTTTGCAGGTTCGAGATGAACATGACCTTGCCGGTCTGCCAGTTCACACCGATGCTCGGCTCACCTGCGGTCGTGCCCAAGCCGTTGGGCGCGGCGAAGTTTTGGAAGCGCGGCGTAAGCGCCGGGTCGGTCACAACCGGCGTCGGCGTCGGTGCCGGGGCCGGCGGCGGACAGACGACTGAGCCAGCCATCGTGTAGCTGTTGCTGCCGGTTGAATCAATAGTCTGATTCAGACCGTTACCGGCCGCGCCGACGAGTATGCTAGTCACCCCGTTGACGCTGGCTAACACCTTGCCGGCCGACAGGTCAACAGTGGGGCCAGAGAGCGTGGCACCGCCCGTGCCCGCGACCGGCTTCTTCAGCTTGTTGAGCGCGAGCGTGACGGATAAGGTCTTTGCTGTCGCGTTCAGGCTGCCGCCATCGGCCGTGCCGACTGTGCGCGAGATTGTGTTCGCGCCCGTCGTATCCACGAAGCCGTAGTTGTAAGAGATGCCCGCCGGATTGGCCGCCGAGTTATTCGCCACCGACACAAAGTAAGTGGTTACCGTGTTATCAGCGTGGGTGGCGTTGAAGTTCGTGCGCCACGTTGCGTTCGGCGGCAGGGTCGTCGGGTCAAGCGCCGAGAGCGTCATCGTAACGACGAGTTGCCCGTTGGCCGTTGTCGGATACTGTTCGGCGATGGCGACCGAGCGAATATCTAACTGTTGATTCGCGTTCGGTGCGCCCGTCTGATCGTTGGCCGGGTCGGTGACGACGATGACGCCCGGCGCAGTGCAACGCGCATCGTTCGTTGGCGTCGGCGAAGGTGTTGGCGTCGCGGTCGGCGTCGGGGTTGGGGTCGCAGTCGGGGTCGGGGTCGGGGTCGGCTGACCCGGGCACACCGCCCAGTTTGCGCCGAAGCCGGAGTTGGGCGCGCGATCCATCGGCGCGTTGAAGATAAGCCCTGCGCCGAGCACGCCTTCACCGGCGATGGTCACGGCGTATGTGTCGCGCGCGGCCGGCGTCGCGTTTGGATCGGTGACAGGAATCGTCGGATTGCCGACGCCGCTGATCGGCACGTTGACGGTGATCGTGCCATTCGCGCCGGGCGTGAACGTGCCGGTCGTGGAGTTGTAAGTCGTCAACTGATTGGTGCCGTTGAACGGCCCGTAACCGTAGAAGACCAAGCCCGACGGATCAACGTCAGCTTGCGACGCATAGAGGACATCGTTCGGCCCCTTCCACGCGACGAAGTAGGACGTGAAGGTCGTGCCCGGCGAAGGCACTGTGCCCAGATTCTTGATCGTCAGCTTCGTGACGATATTCGCCCCGACTTTATCGAACGAGCCGGACGTGATGTCCGCTTGATCGGTCGGCCCCTGACCGCCGGGCGCGGGATTGACGGCGTCGTTCGTCGCGTCGGTCAGAACGTTTATGCCGTCGCACGAGTTGACAGTCGAAGGCGTGGGCGTGGGCGTGGGCGTCGGCTGCGTGCCAGCGCAATCGTCGGTGGCCGGATCGAATTGATGGAACAGCCGCCGCCCGCATTGTTGCCGCGCGATGGTGGCGAGATGCGCACGCGACGCGGCGGGCGCGGTGCAGCCGGCGAGACAGCCGTCGGCGTAACCGACGAGCGTGCGCCCTTCTTTATCAACCGTCGCATCCATGAAGTCGAGCAGGTTGCGGTCGCCGCCGGAACAGGCGAGACCGTTCGAGCAGATCGTGCCGAGTTGGACGGGATCGGTCGGCGTGGCATCAACCGTGAGCCACGTGTTGCCGCGATCATAAGTGGTCGAGATGTAGAGATGCCAGACTGCCGATTGATCGCCGCTCGGCACTTGCGAGCCGATGAAAGCGTAGGCGGCGCGGTCGTCGTCGCCCGCTACAACGGCGGGGAAGGCCGTATCGCGGATGTTCAGATCGCGCCCGACATTCTGATCGCGCACCCACGTGTGTCCCTTGTCGCGCGAGATGGCCATACGCGGGCGACCGTCGCCGTTGTCGTAGCCGAAGTAGACCGTGCCGTTGCTGCCGATGCCGACCGACGGATCCCAACTACCGGGGATGCTGTCGCCAGCGGTGGTGGCCGGGTCGTTATCCACGACCTTGCGCACTGTCCACGTGATGCCGTTGTTCTCCGAGACGGCGACGCCTTGATTCGTGCCGCACTGCCGGTTGGGCAGATAGACCGTGCCATCGGGCGCGACCTTGACGTGCCCGTGGATGCCGGTGCATTCGGTCGTGTAGGTTGGCACACCGGGGCCGAAGGTCAAACCGCCGTCGTCGCTACGCGCGCAGAAGGCCGTGTAGAGGTCTTGCGAGCAGTAGTAAACGACGTTCGGATAAGCAGCCGTGCCGCCGGTGAGCGGGGGCGCGAAGGGGCCGCCGCCGATTGATTGGTGATCGACGCCGGACGGGATGCCGCCGCCCTGCGAAGGTATCCATAGATCACCGTCATCATCGGAGTACGCCGAGAGACTGTCTTGCCCGGTGAGCTGCGAGACGAGCGTGCGCCCCGTGTGCGAGTCGGTGAAGAGAATCGGATCGAGCGAGACGAGCGACGTGTTCAAGCCGCTCTTGTCTTCCCACGTCGCGGTTGCGGGCGTCTGTGCGTCGTTGAATCTAACGCGCAGCGTTTGCAGGCTTGCTTGAAACAGCACGTTGCCCGTGAGCCAGTTGACGCCGATGGATGGCTCACCAGAACTCGTGCCCAGCCCGTTCGGGGCCGGATAGTTTTGATAGCCAGGCGCGGGGCCCGTCGCCGGATTGAAATCCTGATTCTTCGGTTCAAAAGTGATCTTAGCCGTGATGCTCTGGCCCAACGGATTGAAGGGCACGACGCGGATAATATATTTCTGCGTGACCGCCGGCAGGATCATTACTTCCGGGTCGGACGAAGACCCGGATGAGGTCGCCAGCCCGCCCGGCGTGCCGTCTGGATTGCGGAAGTAAGCGTAGATGTCGAAGTCTGCTGATGCATTCGGCCACTGCACCGCAATTCTGATATGGTTCGTATCAGTTAAACCGTTCGGCACGTTCACGTCCAGCGCGTAGTCATCGCAGGGGAACGTCTGCGCCGGACTGCACCTCAGACCGGCTGCGCCCGACGGGTTAGCGACATTGAACGGCCCGGCCGTGTAGATGAGCGGATTTGCGGGCGTGTTGGCCGTGGTGACCGTGCCGCTCGTGGGCGTCGCTGCCTCGCCGCGCGTGCCGAAGAAGAGCGCGGTTGTAGCGACGAGCAGGCAACACGTGAGCGCGAGCGCGAGGCGCAGGCGCATCGTCAAGCGGTTGAATTGTAGTTGCAGCAGATTGCGTGGCATCTTCGGAATCTCCTTTTTAACGGCGTAGCGCGCGAATGTTGTTGGGTCGGCCGGACGGCGACCACGGCAACACGGATTTTTCAAATGAAACTTGCGGTTTAAAGCGACGGCTACAAGATAGTCAGGTGGCTTGAGAAATACTTGAGGAAAACTTGAGGAAAACTTGAGGCGCAAAAAGCGCGAAAAACCGGCGGAAATTGCCAAAAAGAGCGGGGCCGGCACGCCCCCCGCGCTGGCCCCGCTCGCTCGCAAACAATTAACTACGCGCTCAAACTATTTGCGGCCTGCGCCGCCGTCTTAGCTGCGCTGCTAAGCCCGCCAGCCCGGAACCGAACAGCAGCATCGTCGCCGGCTCCGGCACGGCGGCCGTCTGTTGCGCCGCCGTGATATTGCCGGAGACGGGCACCACGCCGCCTGCGATCACCGACACGTCGTTGACGTTAAAGTTGAACGAGCCGTTGAAGCGTTGCCCGCTGCCGTCCACGTAGGAGAAGGTGAAGTTGCGTGCCGTGTTGTCGAAGTCGATGAAGACGCCGCCGTTGCCGTTGCTGCTGACGTTGCCGGTCAAGACGGCCTCGAACTGCGCGGGGTTGCCGCCCGCGATGCCCGACGGCAGCGTAAAGGTGACGCGCAAAGAGAACTGCTGCCCATTATAGATGGCGGCGACACTCTGATCGAGCCTGAACGAGCCGAGGTTGTTAAGGTTCTGTGTGCCCGGCGGCTGACCCGTGTTGCCGATGGCGAGGAAGCCGCCCGAAGTCGTGCCGCTGAAGGTCGAGTTATTGAAGGTCAGGCCGAAAATGGTTGCGGTCTGCTGGCTGCTCGTGCTCGGCGGCGGGCAACCCGCGCCGAAGCAGCCGTTCGTGAAGCCGCTGAGCGTCACTTCGTCGGCGTGCGCCGTCTGCTGGCCGAGGAACAGGCAGCAGAGCAGTGCGGCGCAGACGAAGATCGCTTTGGGCAACGCCGGATGAGTGGGCGCGATGTTATCAGTTTGTATGTGCATGAGTTCCCTTTCAGTATGGAACATGGCAACAAGCATCGTGCGCGGACGAAGCATTTTGCTTCTCAGGCCGCGCGGCGTTGGCGACTAGCTGCGGCGCGCGGGATACCGCCGAGCATTGATTCGGCTAAGGCCAGCAGCGCAAACGGCATGGGCGGCGGCGCAACCTCCACCTGCGGCTGCGCGCGGTGCGCGCCGAGCAGTTGCGCTTCGGCCGCGCAGAATTCGCAATTCGTCAAATGCGCGCCGACGGCCTGCCGAGACAGGACGGACAGCGCACCGTTTTGGTAAGCAATCAGCGTCGTCGCCGCGGGGCAACCGATTTGTTTCGTGAACTGGCGCATCGCTTCACTCCTTTGCGGGTTAGGGATCAGGTACATTCACAAACTGCACGGACGAGGAGCCGAAATCTGTGCGCACGGGCGGTCGCGTCAGGGGCAACTGCCGCGCCCGCCTTGTGCGCACAAGCTTTTCGACACTCAGGCGAGTGTGCCGCCACTCAGCATGGCTAACTCTCTGCTCTGCTGGCGTCGCCGCCGCGCGGCTGCGGCCAAGCCGGCCAGCCCCGTGCCGAGCAGCAACATCGTGGCCGGTTCGGGCGTTGCCGTGGGCGCGGCCGGGCCGAAGGAGAAGTTGTCAAGCACTGGCTCGCCCCCCGCCAGCGCGCGGATCGCCACCGACATGATGCCCGTCGGATCGGAGAAGCCGACGAAGCTGAACGAGCCGAAGGTTGTCACTACGGTGTCGAACAGCGCGCCGTTGACGTAAATCTGGAAGCTGCCGGGGCCGCTATTAGCGTTTGTCAGGTCAAAGCCGATCTCGTTCGTGCCGGTCGGCAGCGAAATGATCAGGTTGAAGGGCGCGTTGGCGGCGAGCGGATTGAAGATGTTGCCGGTCGTGGTCAACACGTTGGACGAGTTGCCGAGGTTGCCGGTCGGCGCAACGACCTCGACGCCCGCATTCTGGCGGTTGCTATCGCCAGCGAAGGTAACGCCGAGGAAGGTCAGCGAGGTCGGAACACCGTTAGTGGTGTTGGTCGGCTGCCCTTCAAAGTCAATCGTCGAGTTGTTAGCGCTCAGCCCGGCGCGAGTTAGGATCACCGTGGGCGTCGCTTTGGTCGTGACGGCCCCAGCCAGTACGAGCATGACGAAAGCCATGCCGGTCATAATTGTGTGGTGCATGCGGGACATATTCTTTCTCTCCTTTTGACGGCGCTCAAGCTCGGTCGTGCCGGAACGGCGCGCAAGCCTAAGTCAAAGATTCGGGCGCGTTGCTTGGCAATGGGCGCAGCATACTTCGCCCCCTTGAGAAATACTTGAGGAAAACTTGAGCGGGGGCGGGGCGGGAAACTTTTTGCCGGGCACTTGGGGTAGGCGGCAGTTGAAATTAGCGCGAGATCATTTCAACATATAGGATTTCTAAATGAATTGTGGATTTGAGATTGCAAACGAATAAAGCAAAGCTTGAAAACCACAAATCATTTCGGAAAGCTATAGATGGCACAGCAACACAGCGGACACAGAGACACTGTGCAGCGCTGATCGCAGGTTTGAGATTTGAGATTTGGAGATTGGGGGATTTGAAATCTGA
>JANMAD010000162.1:0-5720 GCA_031359515.1 Acidobacteriota bacterium
ATAAAGCACAGGAAAGGCAGGCGTGGCCAAACTGCCGTCGCTGAAGCGGCTCGCAACGGTAGCGGTGTGCGCGGTGCTTAAGGCGGAAGATAAGAAGTGCGGCGGGATGGCGCGATACCAAGTTCCGCCTTGTGCGCTGAGCGTGAGGGCGGCAGCAAAGGCAGTTGGAACAGGGGCCGGGATGTTCATGTTGTTAGACCGAGTTTAATTGCTTCCAGCAGATCGCGCAGTATGATCCTGCCCTCTGCGGAGTCCAATAGATCGGCCGGACTGCGTCCCCCCAATAGCTCGTGCGGCGTGTCCGTCCACTCATCGGGCTGGCTGAACAGTTTGTTAATGTCGTCTATCAAAGCCTGCTTCTTAGGCGGATCAGCTATGAGTTGTGCCATGATCAGTTCTCCTCTCGGTGCGCTCCTAAGGCGCTCAGCAGCTTTTACGCGTACATTATGCTACGTCAATTCGCAAACGCAAGCAGATCAAGAATCTCTGTCGGCACGCTCAACGACCGGCATATAGCGTGCGCCGCGTGGCATGATGTAAGCGGGCGCATGGCTGTCCACATGAGCAAGCGCCTCGTCAAGCGTGCGCGCAGGTGTCATGCGCATGCGCCGCACATCGTCGTCCGCCAGTTGCGAGATGAGTTGCACGTTGAAGCGCTCGGCTTTAGTGAGTAACGCCCACGCGGTCTGCCCATTGACGGCGTAGTCTGCCAGCAGACGCGCGGCAAGGGCGCGCGAGTCGGCGGCGGCGAACCATTGGAGAAAGTCTGCGCGCCCGAAACCTTCGGGGCAGGCGGCGAGCAATATGATCGTGCCACCGTCGGTGCAAGCGTGCGCCGCCATGTCGAGCGCCTTGTGCGCTTGCGTCAGATTGATGTCGTAGGGCGCGCCGCCGCAACAGACGATGACGAGCGGACGCTTCTCCGCGATTTTGATCGTGTGCGCGGTCGCATACTCGGCGCAGGCCAAGCGGTGCGCCGCGCGCCAGTCGCCCGCATAGAGCCGCACGGCCCGCCCGCGCTCATCCACCACCGTGTTCAAGAGAAACGACGGCGCGACCTCGGCCGCTACTCGTTCGCACTCTTCATGCACGGCGTTGCCATCAAGCCGGCCCGTGCCGACGCCCGCGCGGCGCGTGCCGTGTGTGGGGTCGAGCGCGAACAGGTGGGTCGCGCTGACTGTGCGCGCGGAGGCGAGGCCGGGGCAGATGCTTTTGCGCCCGCCGGTGAAGCCCGCGAAGTAATGAAAACTGATCGCGCCGGTGAGGATGACATGGTCGTGCTCGACGAGGGCGCGATTGACTTCGATGGGCGTGCCGCGCTCAGTTGTGCCGAGATTGACGTGCTGCGTTGCATCCGTCGCATCGTGATCGAGCGTGCGGAGGCGTTGTGTGATGAAGGGCGTGAGTAGTTCGTTCTTTTCCTGCGCGGTCGGCGGGCGGTGGATGCCCGTGGCAAAGATGATGCGCAGGTCAGCTGGCGCGACGCCGAGTTGAATCAAACGCCGCGCGAGCAGGTTGACGACTTGCGCGCTCGCGGTTGCGCGCGTCGCGTCAGAGACGACGATGAGGACACTCTCGCCCGGACTGATGATCTCTTCGAGTGGCTGTGAGTCAAACGGGTCATCAATCAACGCGCCCAACTCTGCGTCCGACAGTGGCCGCGCCGCTGCCTCGCTCCCCAGCGCAAGCACGCGGAAGCGCGTTTCGTCATAGTCAAACGCGACCCGCCCCTGCCCGTAACCTAGTTCGATGTGCGCCATAGCAATAAGATTGTTTTAGACACCGAAGCGCGCGAGCGCTTGCTCGATCACGTCGAGCGCGGCGAAGTCTGTGCCGCCGCCGGCGCGGGCTTCGACCAGCCAGAGGCGCAAGCGGCGTGCTTCAGCAAGCGTCGCGAGGCGGCACGCGCCCGTCAGCGCCAGCGTGACCAGATGATCCGGCGCGCCATGCGTGACGAGCGCGGCTTGCAACGCCGCCTGCTCGCGCAGGTCGAGTGTGAGCAGCAAGTTGATTTCCATGATGGTCTGTTTTCAGTTTTGAGTTTTCAGTTTTCAGTTGCTCGGCTGAAAACTCAAAACTGCTCAGTCCTCTGAGCGAAAACAGTCTGTGCCCTCGTGGCAGAAGTAGAGCGCGTCATCGTTGCCGGCGGCGGTCTCCATCTGGATGGTGAGATGGTCGACGCCGAAGCGTTCGTGCAGTTTGGCGCGCAGGACGTTAAGCAGTTCAGGCTGGGCGACGACGGGCCCGTGGACGACGTGCGCGCTCAAAGCGTCGCGCCCGGAGGTGATCGTCCAGACGTGCAGGTCGTGTACGTCCTCGACGCCGGTGGTCAAGCGAATCGCTTCTTCCACCGCCGCGAGGTTGATGTGCGCGGGCGTCCCCTCCAGCAGCACGTTCGTCGCCTCGCGGATCAGATGCCCCGAGCTCCAGATAATCAAACAACTGATCAGCACGCTAATAAGTGGATCGGCCACCGCCCAACCTTTGTAGGCGATGAGCGCGCCCGCGACGAGCGCGCCCACCGAACCGACCGCGTCGCCGATCACATGCAGCCATGCGCCGCGCACGTTCAGATCATCCGCGTGCGCGCCGTGCAGTAGCCCCGCGCAGATGAGATTAACCAACAGCCCACCGGCCGCGACGCCGATGAGCAGATGGCTTTCAACTTCCACCGGCGCGAGCCAACGCCGGTAAGCTTGATAGAAAATCACGAGCGAGATAGCGACGAGGACGACGCCGTTCGTGAGCGCGGCGAGAATTTCGAGCCGGTGATAACCGAACGTCTTGGCGGCGGTGGCGGGCCGCGCACTGAACCACGCGGCCGAGAGCGCAAGCACGAGCGCGCACACGTCCGCCAACATGTGGCCCGCATCCGCCATGAGCGCGAGCGAGTTCGCCAGCCAGCCGCCGACGGCCTCGGCCAACATGTAGAGCGAGGTCAGCGCAAGCACAAACACCAAGCGCCGCCGGCTGCGCGCCGCACGGTGATGATGATGCGCGTGTTTGTCTTTGCCTGTATCGCTCGCTGCCATAACGCTCCTAACGCACGCGAGCATACAAGCGGCGTCCGGCAGCGTCAATCAGATTGCGGAATGCGGATTGCGGATTAAGAAGAGAACGATTCTTTCAATCCGCAATCCGCAATCCGCATTCCGCAATTCCGCTAGATTCCTTGGAGTTGCAGCGCGTTGTTGAGATTGCGGTAGAGTTCGTTGAAGGTGCGGATGGCATGGTCGAAGGTGCGCGGCAGCTCTTCGATGTCGGCGGGGTTGAGGACGAAATTGACGCTACGGATGAGCGCGGCGTGCGGGTCGCCAGTGCGTACGTCGGGCGTTAGATGCACGAAGAAAGTGCGGCGGCGGACGAGCGGCCGCAACGCGCTGATCTCGCGCCCGATGAAGGCCGCGCCCTGCTCGGCCGGATCGAAATCGGGCGCGAGCACGATCACGTCCATCTGATCTTCGCGCATGCGCTCGATGGCCTGCGTCGTGTCTTCAGCGACGAAGACCTCATAACCGTTCTCGACCATCACGCGCGCCACCGCGATGCGGTGATCGGGGGCGGCGCAGACGAGCGCGCGGCGATGGTTACCCCACCCGCGTCGGGTCGTGGTCTGCGAGGCCTCGGTCGCCGCCGTCGCCATCGCCTGTTGCAGCAAAGTCGACAACAGCCGCGCGACCTCATCTTTATTCGTGGTGATTTGATCGTCCGCCTCCGCGCCGTCGCCAGCGGCGTCGGGTTTGAAGGCGGGCGCGGGCATCGGCTTGCCGAAGCGCGATTGCATCGGCGCGCTCACGTCGCCGACGCCGAGCGCGCTGTAGTCAGGCGCTTGCGCGGGCGGCTGCGCGTTGATGATGTGCTGACACTTCGGGCAGCGGACGGTGAACGAGCGCGCCGGCACTTTCGCATCGTCGAGTTGCAGGCGCGCGGCGCATTGCTGGCAGTTGATAACCATAAGCTGAAGTGACAAGTGACAAGTGACGAGTGCCGCGTAGAACAAGATTTAACTTGTCACTTGTCACTTGCCACTCGTCACTGTTGTTAGGACGTAATCATGTCGAGCATGGGCGCAACGCGCGGCGGCGTTGCGCGCGGCGGTGTGCTGGCGGCGGCTTCGGCGCGGAGGAAGTCGTCTTGGCCGGTGACACCTTTCAGGGTGAGCAGCAGGTTGTTCGGGTTCGTTGCGAAGGTGAGGCCGTCTTCGAGCGTGACGACTTTGCGCTCGATGAAGTCTTTGATCACGGAGTCGAAGTCTTGCATGCCTTCGAGCCGGCTGTCGCGCATCGCGTCGAGCAGGGTCTTGCCGTCGGACTCGCCGTTTTGCAGATACTCGCGCGTGCGCGGCGTGGCCTTCAAAATCTCGATGGCGGCGGCGCGCCCCTGCCCGTCGGCGCGCGGCAGCAGGCGTTGCGAGAGGATGTAGCGGAACGTCTGCGCGAGGCGCGTGCGAATCACCGCTTCCTCATTCTTCGGATAGAGACCGATGATGCGATCAACTGTCTTGGAAGCATCAATCGTGTGCAGCGTGGAGAGGACGAGGTGGCCGGTCTCGGCCGCTTCCAGCGCGATCTCGGTCGTTTCGTAGTCGCGCATCTCGCCGACGAGGATCACTTTCGGCGCTTGCCGGAGGGCGGCGCGCAACGCGGACGGAAAATCTTTCGCATCCGAGCCGATCTCGCGTTGGTTGATCGTGGCGCGGCGGTGTGTGTGCAAAAACTCGATGGGGTCTTCGAGCGTGATGATGTGATAGTGATGCTCGTCGTTGATGCGATCAATGATGGCGGCGAGCGTCGAAGTTTTGCCCGCGCCGGTGGGGCCGGTGACGAGCACGATGCCGTTGCGCAAAGAGGCGATCTCATTGAGACACGACGGCAGGTTGAGCGAGGCGAGGGTTGGTATCTCGGTCGGGATGACGCGCATCACGATGGAATAAGAGCCGCGCTGCTGAAAGATGTTGACGCGGAAACGTATGTGCGCGGGCAGCGAATAGCTGAGATCGGCCGAGCCTGTGTGCGCGAGCCGGGTGGCGGCGTCGGGGTTGCCCTCCAACAGCGTTAGCGCGATCAGTTCGGTCTGATAGGGCGTCAGCTTTTGCAAGCCCAACGGCTGCACGCTCGTCAGCTTGCCGTTGACTTCGACCTGCGGTTGTTGCCCGACGGAGAAGTTCAGATCGCTGATCTTGTCCGAGACGAGCAGCATGCGCTCGATGATTGGCGGCAAATCGAGAAAACTCATGCCGTAGGTTGCTCCACGTTGACCAAAAGATTTGTTCGGGGGATACCGAAGAGAGGCGGGACTGTCTGGTGTGCCAGGCGGAAAATAATAGACCGCCTGCTCCTCTGGCATTGTCGCTAATCGAACGACTAATGGCAAGCGAAAACTTTGCGCCGCAGTTTTACAACTCTTCTTTGGCCAAGCTTTGGCAAAACTCAGCGGTGTGCGCGGTAATGAGATCGGGCACAGCGAGCAATGCGCTGATGACGGCGACCGAGTCCGCGCCGGCCTCAAGCACAGCGCGAGCGTTCGCTCCCGTGATGCCGCCGATGGCGACGAGTGGAATAGCAGACGGAAGCACGGCGCGGGCGAGGCCAGCGAGACCGACGACCGGATCAGTATCCTCTTTCGTCGCCGTCGCAAAGATGGGGCCGATGGCGATGTAACTGACGGGCAAGTTTGCGGCGGCTTGCGCCTGTGCGAGGTTGTGCGTCGAGTAGCCGATG
>JANMAD010000208.1:0-1887 GCA_031359515.1 Acidobacteriota bacterium
AATCCCCGTGCCGTAGCAGCAGACGGTTGCCGCCACGTCCCGGTTGGACGCCGCACGGAAGGCCAGATGCCCGCCGATACAGAAGCCACCGACGCCGAGTTGACCGAGCGCGACGCGCGGGTGCTGCGCCAAATAATCGAGTACGGCGCGGGCGCTCTGGTCGAACTGGGCGACGGTTGTCTTTGATGCATCGGCGAGACCTCGCGTGCGCCCGGCATCGTCGAACGGGATGACCGTGCCGGGCGGCTCAAGGCGATGATAAATCTCCGGCGCGGCGACGACGAAGCCGTAGCCCGCGAGCCGCGCCGACGCGCGCAACATCGGCCCCGTTAATTGAAAGATGTCCGAGTAAAAAAGTATGCCCGGATACTTACCGTCCCCCTTTGGCTGCGCGACAAACATACGCATCTGGCTGTCGTCCACGGGGATGTCCACGTCTTCAGGTGTGATGATCATCGTCTGTTCTCCGGTGTGTGCGCTCGCCGTTGCTCGGCCGCGCACGTGTAGATGAATTTCAACACAGAGGGCACAGAGGAGACACAGAGAACACAGAGTTGCTTGATATCAAATATGAGATCGCTTTGCTCTGTGCGCTCTGTGCTAACTCTGTGTTCTCTGTGTTGAAACTGCGCTGCCCCAACATGGTATCGAACGAGCCTAACCGGTCTGCCAGCGAAAGCGTTCGCCGTCTTTGCCCTGCCACGGATTGCCGCGCATATGATAGCCGCCCTCTTCCCAGAAGCCGGCTTCATCTTCCGCAAGGAAGCGCAGGCCCTTGATCCACTTGGCGGATTTCCATGCGTAGAGTTGCGGCACGATCAGGCGGACGGGGCCGCCATGCTCCGGCGGGATCGGCTGGCCGTCGTGCGCCCACGCGACGAGCGAGTCTGCGGCGAGGAAGTATTCGATAGGCAGGTTCGTCGTCCAGCCGTAATCGTAAGCGGCCGCGACGACGAACTTCGCTTCCGGTTTGATGCCGACGAGTTCCGCCAGTGCGCGCGTCGCGACGCCGCCCCACACGTTGTCCAGCCGCGACCAGCGCGTCACGCAATGAAAATCCGCGTAGACCTTGACCGACGGCAGTTGCAAAAACTCGTCGAGCGACCAACCTTGCGGTCGCTCAACCAAGCCTTCGACTTCAAACCGCCACGTGGCGAGATCGATCTCCGGCGTGCCGTGCGCGTCCAGCACCGGCCACTTGCGCGTGCGCGTCTGTCCTTGCGGCACACGCTCCGCCCGCCGCGTGTCGGGGCTGATGATCACATCGCTGTTATCAACAACCTCGGCCGGGCGCGGCTCTTCCTTCTGATAGTGCGGATCGTTGAACAGGCCGCTAAGAAAACTCATCACAACTCCCCAAAGCTGTCCGTGGTCAGTTGTTCTTTGTGCTGTTAGTTGCTGGTTTCCTCTTTAGCGTACAACCCACGCGACTCACACAACGGATCACTGACCATGGACTATTGTCTACTTCTTCGTCGCGCGCTCCGCCAATTTTATTAACTCTTCCGGCATCCACTTGCCGACGCCCTTCTCGGTCTGGCCGCGGATGCCGACTGAGCGGTCGTGCCAGTCGTTGTCCGTTGCGCCGAGGGGGCCGCGTTCGCGCTCGTAGCGGTCGGTCTGCTCAAGGCTGAGCGCAATGCCGCTGATGACCTCGGCCCAGTCTTCGGTCTGTATGCCGCGCCGCACGAGCGAGAGACCGGCCGACCAGTCTTCTTCCGGCGCGCGTGCATCCTGTTCGGGGATCGCCAAACGATCAAGCCCGGGGAAAGGCGCGCCTTTGTATTCGCGCACAAGCTGCGCCCGCAAATCTTTCAAAGACATCTCGGGCCGCTCGCGCTTCATCGCCTGCGCCCGCCGGAAAATGTCGGCCACTGTTGTCTGTTC
>JANMAD010000233.1:0-4844 GCA_031359515.1 Acidobacteriota bacterium
CATCACGCAACGTCCCGATCTGTTTGGCGCGGCGCTGCCGGCGGTCGGCGTCATGGACATGCTGCGCTACACCAAGTTCACCATCGGCGCATCGTGGGCGACCGATTACGGCTCGCCGGATGATCCGACGGAATTCAAGGCGCTCTACGCTTATTCGCCGCTGCACAACATCAAACCGGGCACGAGCTACCCGCCGACGTTAATCACCACGGCCGATCACGACGACCGCGTGTGGCCCGGTCATAGTTTCAAGTTCGCCGCCGCCATGCAGGCGGCGCAAGCCGGCCCTGCGCCAGTGCTGATCCGCATTGAGACCAAAGCCGGGCACGGCGCAGGCAAACCGACCACCAAGGTCATCGAAGAGTCCGCCGACAAGTGGGGCTTCCTCGTCCACGCGCTCAACATGAAAAGCTAGTAAATCGCGAATCGTAAATCGTGAATAGAAGAACCTAGTCTTTCTCTATTCACGATTTACGATTTACGATTCACGATTCACAAATATATGAGCTTACAGCTACGCCGCAAGGTACACGAGTCGGTCGTCTATATTGACCGCGACAGCGCGCCGCGCATCATCCCTTCGGGCGAGGATTTCATTCTCGAAGACTTGCCCATCGGCACGCGCGTCATCTATCCGAAGCCCGCGATCAAGGGCCTGCCGAATCGCGCCGCCGCGATCCGCTACGCCTTGAATCATCCGCACGGTTGCGATCCGCTGTTCGCGCAACTTGAGCCGGGCATGAAGGTGACGATTGCGGTGGACGACATCTCTCTGCCGCTGCCGCCGATGCAGACGCCCGACGTGCGCCAGACGATGTTGGAGATCGTCCTGCAAATGCTCGCCGACTACGGCGTGGACGACGTGCATATCATCATTGCCAATTCCCTGCACCGCAAGATGACCGAATGGGAGATGCGGCGCATGGTCGGCGACAAAATCCACAGAGAGTTTTATCCCGACCGCTACTACAACCACGACGCCGAATGGGAAGACGGACTGATTACGCTCGGCGAGACGAAGCACCACGAACCCTTACGTATCAATCGGCGCTGCGCCGAAAGCGATCTCGTCATCTATTGCAACATCAACCTCGTGCCGATGGACGGCGGGCACAAGTCGGTCGCCGTCGGTCTCTGCGATTACGAATCGCTGCGCGCACACCACGAACCGCAGACAATCCTCGACTCGAACAGCTACATGGACCCGGCGCATTCGATGCTGAATCACAAAGTTGTGCGTTTAGGCCAACTCGTGGACAAGCACATGAACGTCTTCCACATCGAGTCCGCGCTCAACAATCGCATCTACGACGGCAAGCTCGATTTTCTCATCAAGAACGAGGACGACTTCTCCGCGCTCGACCGCATGAAGTACGAAGCGATGCGCGTGACGATGAGCAAACTGCCGCGCGCCGCGCGCCGCAAACTGCTCCACAGCATGCCCGCCGCCTACGAGTTGATTGCTTGTCACGCGGGCAAGACCGACGCTGTCCATGCCGAGATTCTAAAAAAGAACTTCGATCAGTATGCGATCCCCGTCAACGGCCAATGCGACATTCTGATCACGGGCATCCCGGACATCTCGCCGTACAACGTCTATTCGATCCTGAATCCGCTGCTCGTACAGGTGATGGCGCTCGGCTATCACTTCAATTTCTATCGCAGCAAACCACTATTGAAAAAAGGCGGCGTGCTGATTCTGCATCACCCGTGCTACGACGAGTTCGATCACAACTTCCACCCGTCGTACATCGAATTCTTCAATCGCCTGCTGCCCGAATCGCGCGACGCCTTCTACTTGCGCGAAAAATACGAGCGCGAGTTTGCGACCAACCCGTCCTACATAGAGATGTACCGGCGCGGCAACGCTTATCACGGCGCGCACCCCTTCTTCATGTGGTACTGGGGCGAGAACGGCCGCCAGCACGTCGGCCACGTCATCGCCGCCGGCGCGGAGAACGCGCACGTGCCCGAACGGCTGGGCTGGGAGCGTGCTGACAATCTGACCGAAGCCATCGCCATGGCCCGCAGCTACATGGGCCGCTCCGCCGAGATCACGATGCTGCACCAACCCGTGATTGCGCTCTGCGAAGTGGAGTAAGCCATTTGTGAAAGTTCGTGGTGTGATTAAACGGCTAGAAGCGGATGACTGGTATTTAGCCAGAACGAAAGGCAGTCATCGTCAATTCAAGCATCCGACCAAGCGGGCCGTCGTGACTGTTTCAGGCAAACCGGGAGTTGACGTGCCGACAGGAACGCTAAAGAATATCTGGCGGCAAGCTCAAATCGAGGACAAGAATTAATGCGTTACGGCATTGTGATTGAGAAAGGCGAGTCTAGTTACGGCGCATACGTGCCTGACCTGCCGGGCTGTGTGGCCGCGGCTGAGACGCATGAGGAAGTGGAGATGTTAATCCGCGAAGCGATTCAATTTCATATTGAAGGCTTACGCGAAGAAGGACTGCCGGTGCCTGAACCGTCGAGTAGTTTTGAGTATGTTGAAGTCTGAGCCGTAACAAGATGAAACTGTCGCCTACTGACATTTATCAAGGCCGGAAGATTTTCTTGATCGGCAGCACGGGCTTTCTCGGCAAAGTGACGTTGAGCATGTTGCTCCATCGCTTTCCGAATGTGGAGCGTGTGTATGTGACGGTGCGGGCGCGCTCGACCGCGGAGTCGGAGACGCGCTTTTGGGAGCATGTTATTACCGCGCCGCCGTTCGACCCATTGCGTGAGCGTTACGGCAGTGCGTTCGAGGGTTTCATACGCGACAAGGTGCGCGTGGTCGGCGGCGACATCGGCGAGCAGAATTTAGGTTACACAGAAGAAGAAGCGCAGCAAGTCGCAGACGACATTGATGTCATTATCAACAGCGCGGGCAACGTCACGTTCAATCCGACGCTTGAGAGCGCGCTCAGGACGAACGTCGTCGGCACGCAGAACGTCATTGCGTTCACGAAGCGGATGCAGCGGCCCGCGCTCGTACATGTCTCCACCTGTTTCGTCGCGGGCAATCGCTCCGGCCCGGTGTGGGAGAGCGATCAAGTGTTGGGCTATTTTCCGCGCCGCGATGAGTTGCCGGATGTAGAGTTCAACGTCGAGCAGGAGATAAGGGACTGCGCGAAACTGTCGGAGCGCGTGAAGGACGAGGCGCGCGATGCGCTGCAAGCCGCGCGTTTCCGCGAGACGGGGCGCAAGCGTTTGATCGAAGAGGGGCGCGACCCCGACGATCTGGATGCGATGGGCTTGGCCGTTGCGCGCGAACGCAAGGTCTGGACGCGCACGCGGCTGACCGAGCTTGGCATAGAGCGCGCGGAGTGGTGGGGCTGGCCGAACATCTACACGTACACGAAGAGTCTGGGCGAGCAACTCGTCGCGGCGGAGCAAGGCATGGTGCGCGCCATCGTGCGCCCGTCCATCGTGGAATCGGCGAACAGTTATCCGTTCCCCGGTTGGAACGAGGGCTTCACGACGACCGCGCCGCTCATCTTCATCGCGCTCAAAGGGCAGACGCAGATTCCGGTAAACGAGAAGTTGATCCTCGACATCACGCCGGTCGATCAAGTCGCGGCCGTGATGCTCGCAGTGACGGCCGAAGCGTTGGTGCAAGAGCCGCGCCTCGTCTATCAAGCCGCGACCGGCGATTCTAATCCAAACGACATGCGCCGCATCGTCGGCATGGTCGGTCTCTACAAGCGCAAACATTTTCAGGAGAAAGAGACCGGCTTCAAACTCGTCAACGAGATTGCCGGGCGCATGGAGGCGCGCCCCGTCACACCCTCGCGCTTCGATAAAACTTCGACGCCGATGGTGCATGCCGCTGCCAAGCAAGCATCGAAGCTGTTAGATCGCATGCGCCCGCGTTGGGGCGGCGGGCGCGTGACGGACATCATTGATCGGGCGCAGGAGAGCGTGGCGCGCTTGGAAGAGGTCACGCGCGAGACGAAAGAAGCGTTCGAGTTGTTCCGCCCGTTCATGGTGGACAACGCTTACATCTTCCGCGCCGACAACGTGCGCTCGCTATTCGCGCGCTTCCGCAAAGACGAACGCCATCTGCTGCCGTGGTATCCGGAGACGCTCGACTGGTACGACTACTGGATGCACGTACACTTCCCCGGCTTGAAGAAGTGGGTCTTCCCGCAACTCGAAGAGGACATGCGCAAGCAGGAGAAGCGCGTCTATACCTACCGCGATCTGCTTGAGCTGTTCGAGACCTCGACCAAACGCTATGCCACGCGCGTCGCCATGCGCATCGAGCGCGATGGGCAGAAAGAGCAGTACACCTACGCCGACCTGCACGAGTTGGCCACGCGCGCCGCTGCTTTCTTCATCAGCGAAAATGTTAAGCATGGCGACCGTGTGATGCTGCTCAGCCACAACGCACCTGAATGGGGCATGACTTACTTCGGCGTGTTGAAGACCGGCGCGACGTGCGTGCCGCTCGATCCTGAGAGCATGACAAGCGAGGTCGTCAACTTCGCGCGGGCGAGCGCCGCCGCCGGGCTGATCATCAGCGCGGAGATGGACGAGAAGCACGCTGACTTGCGCGAGCGGTTAAAGGAAGAAGGTCTTGAGGCGACGCGCATCTGGCGCTTCGATGAAGTGTTCGCGCTGACGTCGGAGGCAGTAGAAGATGAGCGCATCGCGCTCTTGCCCGCGCGTGTGCAGGCGCAGACGGTCGCATCGCTCATCTTCACGTCGGGCACGACGGGCCAGCCGAAGGGCGTCATGCTCTCGCACAAAAACTTCGCGAACATGGTCTCGATGCTCGCCTCCGTCTTCGACATGACGACGCGCGACGGCGTGCTGTCCGTCCTGCCGCTCCATCACACGTTTGAATTCTC
>JANMAD010000268.1:0-2353 GCA_031359515.1 Acidobacteriota bacterium
GCGGGCACGTCCGGGCGCGACGGCGACGATTCGGCCAACATCATCGCCGACGGCGGCGGGAGCGTCGGGGCAACGACGGAAGACGCGGCCGACGCGCCAAAGGCCAAGAAGAAGGGCGGCGGCTTCATGCATTTTCTCAAAGCGCCGTTCAAAGCGGTCGGGCGTATCTTCGACCGCGACAAGGGCGACGATAAAGTTCGCCGCTTGACCGAGAAGGATGTGAAGAACTTTGAGAGCGCGAACGTGCTGCGCGTGAACGACAGTCGTAATCCTGCCACAAACACAACTGCCTCGAACGGCACGGCGCGCGAGCATTATGAGCGCGGGCGCGCTTATTACGATGCGGGCCAGTTGAACGACGCCATCGCCGAATTGTCGCGCGCCACCGCGCTCGATCCGAAGATGAGACAGGCGCACAGTCTGCTCGCACGCGCTTACGACCAGAAGGGCTTGCCCGATAACGCGCGCCAATCATTCGAGCGTGCGCTCGATGATCAGCCCGACGACCCGCAGACGCTCAACGACCTCGGTTATACCCTCTACCTCAACGGACAGTATCGCGCGGCGGTCGAACGCTTGAAGCGCGCCGCGAAACTTGCGCCTACCGATGCGCGCATTCTCAATAACCTCGCGCTCGCGCAATGCCGGCTCGGTAAGTTCGACGATGCCTTCAAAAACTTCGCCCGTGCTGGCGGCGAACTCACCGGGCGCATCAACACCGCCACGCTCGCCGAGCGTATGGGGCGCGAGACGGAAGCCATCGAGCAGTACGAACACGCGCGGCGGCTGCAACCCGACTCGCATGTCGTCCTGAGTCGCTTGGCCGATCTCTACCGGCGCGTCGGCCAAAGCGAGAAGTCCGAAGCGGCACACCGCGCGCTCAACGGTATGAAGGACGAGACGATTGCGGAGCGCGAGTGAGTGCTCGTTTGTTTCAGTTCGGCATGAGAGACCGTTTGCCAAGTCCCGTAGGGACGAAATGTTTGTAGCTCTTTGTTGACCCCATTATCGCTCAGCCCCGTTAGGGGCGACATGTCGCTCCTACGGAGCTTGCGATTTAGTCGTGAGCAAACAGCTACAAACAACTCGCTCCTACGGAGCTAATCGCGATACTACAGCGATCTTCTTAAACGGATAGAACAGAGATTTAGCGATGACACAGACAACGATTCTTTCGCGCGTGGAAATTGAGAGCATGGGGCCGCCCGTGCCGGAGGAGTTAGCGGAGACGGACGTGTCCGAGAGCTTTCTCTCCGACCTCGCCCTCAAGTTTGTCGCACAGTTGGCCGAGCCGACGACCGCGCACATCGCGGCGGCGATTCATCTGCCGCGCGCGTTGACGGAAGAGTTGCTGCACGGGCTGACGCGCGAGAAGTTGATCGAGGTGCGCGCACAGGCGGCGGTCGGCGCGACGCGCTACGCGATGTTGGAGCGCGGCTGGGAGCGACTTGACCGCGCGCAACAACTGTGCGGTTATAACGGCCCCGCGCCGGTCTCGCTGCGCGACTACGCGCACATGATGCGGCTGCAAGCCGTGCCTGCGCGGCCCGCCACGATAGCGAGCGTGCGCGCGGCGATGCACGATCTCGTCTTGCCGGACTCGCTGTTGCAAACCGTCGGTTGCGTCGTTAATTCGCGCCGCTCGCTCTTTATCACCGGCCCGCCGGGCACAGGCAAGACGGCTGTCGCCGAGCGCATCAACGCAGGTCTGTCCGGGCACATTTGGATTCCTTATGCCATCGAAGTGGACGCGCAGATCATCCGCATCTTTGACACGCACAACCACCGCCCGGTCGCAGACGCTAATCTGCCGGCCGAATTTGATCGCCGTTGGGTCTGCATCGAGCGGCCGCTCGTGATCGTCGGCGGCGAGTTGACGTTGGCGAATACAGACCTCGTGTGGAGCGCGGCGGCACGTTTTTATGAAGCGCCGTTTCAGATGAAGTCGAACGGCGGCACGCTCGTGATTGACGATTTCGGCCGGCAGCGCTGTGCGCCGCAAGATTTGTTGAATCGCTGGATCGTGCCGTTGGAACGGCGCGTTGATTACTTGACGCTGCACACGGGCAAGAAGATCGAAGTGCCGTTCGAGCAGTTGGTCGTCTTCTCGACGAACTTGGACGAGAAAGATTTGGTGGACGAAGCGTTCCTGCGGCGCATGGGTTATCGCGCGCGGGTCGAACCGCCAACGCCCGCCGCGTATATCGAAATCTTCCGTCGTGCTGCGTTCACACGCGGCTTGCGCGTCGAACAGTCGTGTCTCGATCACGTGCTGAACAACTACATCATCGAGCATCGGCAGATGAAAGCCTGCGAGCCGCGCGATCTGCTCGACCGCGTGACGGACATCTGC
>JANMAD010000287.1:0-6355 GCA_031359515.1 Acidobacteriota bacterium
ACATAGTCGTAGCCGGCGGCGTATAAGCGCGCAAGAAAAACGTGGTGAGTTAAGGCGACTTGCGGCCACGTAAAATAAACGGCTAAACAGCTCGGCGCTTCTCAATCAGAAGCCCATCAACTTCTACTCGCACAGAAGTCCCGCGTTGTTTGGCGCGGGAATTTTTATTTTGGCTGTTAGCTGTTAGCGATTAGCTATCAGCTTTTTGCTTCCGGCTAATAGCCAACAGCTAATCGCTAACAACTTCTTATGGACAACTTCCGCGAAATACTCGCGAGCGACCACATCACCGTCTTCGACGGCGCGATGGGCACGCGGCTTTATAGCAAGGGCGTTTACATCAATCGCTCGTATGACGAGTTGTGCCTGACCAATCCCGATCTCGTCCGCGAGGTACACGAAGAGTATGTGCGCGCGGGCGCAGAAGTGATTGAGACGAATACTTTCGGCGCGACCGCGCACAACTTGCAACAGTATGGTCTCGACGGCTCACTGCACGAGCTTAACGTTACGGCTGCGCGGCTGGCGCGGGCGGCGGCCGGCGAACGCTGCTATGTCGCCGGGGCTGTCGGCCCATTGGGACTACGCATCGAGCCGTATGGCCCGACCTCGTTCGATGAAGCGAAGGAGATGTTCAAGGCACAGGTCGCGGCGTTGCTCGAAGGCGGCGTCGATCTGTTTGTGCTGGAAACCTTCTCTGACATTTCGGAAATACGGCAAGCGTTGCGCGCCGTGCGCGAGTTGTGCGATCTGCCCGTCGTCGCGCAGATGGCCATCCTCACCGACGGCAACACCTCTTACGGCACGACGCCCGAAGTCTTCACCGCGCGGCTGGATGAATGGGGCGCGGACGTGATCGGCGTGAACTGCGGCGTCGGCCCCGCCGGCGCGCTCACCGCCATTGAGCGTATGCGCGCTTTCACGAGCAAGAAATTAGCGGCGCAGCCGAACGCGGGGCTGCCGCGCGACGTGCAGGGACGACAGTTCTACATGTGCTCGCCGGAGTACATGGCGAAGTATGCCAAGCGTTTGATACAGGCGGGCGTGAAATTCGTCGGCGGTTGCTGCGGCACGACGCCCGCGCACATCAAGCTCATCTCCGACGCCGTGCGCGCCGTCTCGCCGCGTCGGCTGCGTGCGCAAATCATCGCGCCGCAACCCGCGCAAGTCGTGGAACTGAAGCCTGCCGACATACAAGTCGTGCCGTTGGCGGAACGCTCCAACTGGAGCGGGCGGATCGCGCGCGGCGAGTTCGTCACGACGGTCGAGGTGTTGCCGCCGAAAGGTTGTGAGCCGGCGAAGACGCTGGAACAGATCAAACTGCTCAAACAGGCCGGCGTCAATGCCGTCAACATCCCGGACGGCCCGCGTGCGCAGACGCGCATGAGCGCGCAGGCGACCGCCCTGTTAGTCGAGCGCGAGATTGGCTTGGAGACCGTGCTGCACTATTGTTGTCGTGATCGCAATCTGCTCGGCATGATGTCTGACCTGCTTGGCGCGGCGGCGTTAGGCTTGCGCAATCTGCTGCTCATCACCGGCGATCCGCCGAAGATGGGGCCGTATCCGGATGCGACCGCAGTCTTTGACATAGACTCCATCGGTCTGACCAACATGGTCAGCAAACTCAACCACGGACTTGATCTGGGCAACAACCCCATCGGCTGCCCGACCTCTTTTTGCATCGGCGTCGGCGTCAACCCCGGCGCGATCAATCTTGATGAAGAGATCAAACGCTTTGAGTACAAGGTCGAGGCCGGTGCGGAGTTCGCGATCACGCAACCCGTCTTCGACGTAGAGCAGTTACGCGCATTCCTGCGCCGCATCGAGCACGTGCGCATCCCTGTCATCGCCGGCATCTGGCCGCTCGTCTCATATCGCAACGCGGAGTTTCTGCACAACGAAGTGCCGGGCGTGCGCGTCACGGCCGACATCATGGAGCGCATGCGCGTCGCCTCAGACAAAGGCAAAGAGTTCGGCCGCGATGAAGGCTTGCAGATCGCGCGCGAATCGCTCCTCGCTGTCCGCGAACTGATTCAAGGTGTACAGGTCTCCGCCCCCTTCAACAACGTCCGCTACGCGCTCGAAGTCTTCGAAGCACTGCCGGAGTTTAATGCGCTACAAGCGACCGGCATCGTTAACGATTAAGGTTAACGCTACTGGCAGGATTCATCCGGGCGGAACTCGGCCCGCGTGAGTACATAACAGAGCGCGGCGACGCCATGTAGCGGCGCTTCGCCGGCAAAGCGCATGCCCAGCTTTTGCAGCACACGTTGCGATGCCGTGTTTTCCGGCCGGGTGAAGGCGACGATGCGCTCGAAACGTAATTCTGCAAACCCGTAGCGCAGGCTGGCCTGTGCGGCTTCGGTGGCGAAGCCCTGCCCCCAATGAGTTTTACCGAGCAGGTAAATTAGCTCCGGCATGTTCTCGTGCAGTCTGAAGCCGCACAGCCCGATCAATTGCCCGGTGGCCTTGAGCAGCACGGCCCAACGACCGTACCCGCGTTTCCGCCAACCATTGATCATGTTGTCCAGCGCGGCTGCTGCCTCGGCCCGCGTCAACGTCTTGCCGCTTTCCACGCCGATATGGCGCATCACGGCCGGGTCGCCGAGGAGCGGGGCGAGGTCGTCCAGATCATCCGGGGTGAACGGCCGCAGCCGCAGCCGGGCAGTTTCAATGTCTGACATAATTGAGATGAGGCTTGAGTTTGTTGCTATCGTTTGTCGGGCTTAGCAAGCAGGTGTGTGATGATTTCGACCAGCCCGCCAACCTCTTCCGGTTTACGCAAGAATACGTCCACGCCGGCTTGCTCCGCTTCTGCTGCGACATCGCTGGCCGAGAGCATGATGATCGGCGTGCGCCGCCGGTGGGCAAGTCGCCGCGCTGCGCGCACAAGCTCGATGCCGTTCAGGCCCGGTAGCTCATAATCGAACAGCAGCAGATCATAACGCGCAGCCCCGGCCAGATGCCGCAAGGCGTTCGTGCCGTCCGCGACAGTCTCGACGCTCCAGCCTTCCAGTTCCAGCGCTTCGCGCAACGTCGCAGCGACCAGTTCGTTATCTTCGACGTGCAAAATTTTGACGCCGCGCGGCGGTTGCTTCGCGCGGGCTTCGGAGATGTGCTGCCGCCCGCGCATACGGATGATGCTCTGTCGCCTTTTGCTCGCCGGCGTGCGCAGAGGTGTTAGACTCCGGTGCCGGCCTTGCAGGAGCGCGACGAACGAAGCGTGATGTTTGAATCCGAGCAGGCGGGCGGCGCGGCTGACACTGCCCTGCGCCTCGACGAGCGCGCGGCGAATGTAGCGCGCTTCGTAGGCGCGCACTTGCTTCGTGAGGGAGAAATTGGCCCAGAAGTCTGCGCGGCTACGTTTTTGTTCGGCCGGCAGAGCGGCGCGCTGGGCGGCGACGAGGCGGCGGGCACACGCGCGCAGGCGCGCAATCATCTCGGCATCCTGCGTCTCTTTGAGCAAGCCGTCGGCGCGCTCGTAGGCTGCTAACAACTCCGACTCGCCGAGCCAGTCAGCATGCTCCTCGATCAACGCCAGCAAAGCGCGTCCGGCATCCTCGCCCGCGCCCGCCTGCTCGGCCAGATCGGCGGCGTGACGGAACTTATTTTGCGACGCGACCGGATCGCCCAAACGCACGAGTACGCGCCCCTGCGTGGTTAGCGCCTCAGCCAGCAACCCCTGCTCGCCGCCCCGACTGAGCGTCCGCACCGCACCGTCAATCACCCGTGCCGCGATTTGCGGTCGCCCCTCCGCCAACAGGACGCGGGCGAGGACATCGTCAACTTGGGCAATTCTGCCACTATCTTTGAGATCAAGGAACAAGCGGCGCGCGTGGTTCAGGTGTATGTGCGCATCGGCAAAGCGCCCGATAGTGTATAGTAGAAAACCTAAATTGTTCTCGGCACCAGCGCGATAGACGATGTGCCCGGCTTGTTCAAAGTGATATGCTGCGGCTGTGTATTCAAGGATCGCGCGATCTGTATAATCCCGGCGGCACTCTGACTTACCCAAAACCGTAAGCACACCGCCGAGGGCAAGATGGAATTTACCTTTTAGCGCATGGTCAACGCTCGCCTCAAACAGTGGCGTTGCGTCAGTCAACATTCGCAGGGCATCATTATGTCGGCCACAACATGCCTCGACCAGCCCGCAACGTATTATTATTTTCGCCCTTAGCTCTGTATCATCCTTGCCGGTTAACTTCTTTAGAGCATCGGCATAGATAATGCGCGCATTGTCATACGTACCTTCTCGCCAATAACAGTAGCCTAATTCGCTTTGCGCGGCTGCTGCTCTGACGAGTTCACCGAGGGATTGGAAACTAGTGATACTTTCACTGATTAAATCTTTCGCCGCCTCCTGTGCCCCCTCAATCTGCTGGGCGCTGCCTAACCAACCGGACAACGAACCGGCGCGCAACAATAAATCTGTAGCTGTGAGTTTGTTCAATCCTTCAAGCTTCGGACGCCGGCCTACGCCCTGCCACAACTCAGCTAGCGTATCGCTCGCGGCCTCATACTGCCCTCTGTGCTCCAAGTCTTCCGCTATCTGGCAGCGCAGGCGGGTGCGCTCGTCATAGGTCAGAGTCTGATCGTCCAATTGGCTCAATAATGTCTCTGCTGTTTTCATGTGAGAATTGCCTTTCGATGGGCTTGCTGATTTTTTGCAAGCACGGCAAAGCCGCGTCTTATCAAGCAGATAAGGCGCAAATTAAAACCAGGGCGATCTGGTTTCACTGAATTACCTCAAAGGAGAGGAATTGAAATGAAGAGCAACTGCCGAAAAGTTCTTGCGGCGCTCGTGCTGGCGCTGGCATTCTCGTCTTCCGCGTTTGCCGATGACGGGATTATATGGGGAGGTAAAGCAGTTCCGCCCCCGCCGCCAGCAACAAACGGGATAATCCAGATTGGGGTTGAGACTGACGGCATTATTTGGCCCAGTGTGTCAGACGCCTTGAAAGACATGGGGCTAACCTTGCTAGGTCTAGCGACCCGGTTCTAAAGCTACTTACTTTTCCTTAGTTTCAAGCGGCCGTGAGGGGTCTCGCGGCTGCACAGGAGTAGTGTGCCCGGTCACTATAGCAAAATTCCTTGCGAACGCCACAAAAAATTTTCCCCTTGCCTTTTGCCCCGAAACATGTAGAATGCGCGCACCTCGCAGCAGCGCGCCGATGCGTTTCCTCAATCTGCATATCGCATCTGTTCAAACCATCGCGCGTTAACGTCGAGCCATTCGCACTGAGCTAACGTCCTAATTATCGTTCAAGCGGGTTAATGTTCTCTGCCCTTCAGCGCGCCGCTGCCTCCCGCGCCGCGCTGATACAGGAGCTACGCCTTGTCTCCTCATTCAAGGCTACTTGCCGCCCTCATCTGTCTCGCCCTCGCGCTCTGTCTCGCCACACGTTCGGCCCAGACGCAGACTGGCGCGTTGCGCCGCATCACGGAGACACCGCCGCAGGCGCTCAATCTCAATCCCACGCTCAGCGGCGACGGGCGACACATCGCCTTTGAATCAACCGAGAGTCTGGCGGCCACATACAATGCGAGCGGCTTTCATGCGCTCCGCGCCGACCTGAACAACTCCGTCCCCACGTTTACACAGCTAGCCTTATCGCGCGCCCCTGCGCCTGCCATCTCGCAGGACGGTGCGCGCATCGTCTTCGCCAGCCGGGACGATGCACTCCCCGACCACAACCTCGATGGCAATTCGGAGATATTCCTCTTTGCCGACGGGCAGTTGCAGCAACTCACGAACACTTTGCCCGGCGGCGCTGATCTGCGCGTGCAACAGGGCAACTTCGCGCCATCCATATCGGATGACGGACGACTCATTGCCTTCGCGTCGAACCGCGATCTGGTCGGCACAAACTCGGATGCGAATTTTGAAATCTTCACCTACGATGTCGCGCGCCACGCTTTCCTACAACTCACAAACACAACCGGGAGCGTAGGCGCAACAAACCCCAAACTCAGCGGCGACGGCACGCGCATCGCTTTCATCAACGATGCCCGCGCGAGCGCGGATGAAGCGACAACGACGCGCGCCTTGCTCCTCTATGATCTATCAGACGGGCGCACGCGCACACTCACGGCCGATGTGCCGGCCTTAGCTCTCGCCCCCGGTCGCGCCATCAGCGACGATGGCACACGCATCCTCTATGCTGCCGCGACGGCTGCTAATACCACACAGGTCTTTCTCTACGACGGGCGCAATGGGCAGGTGCGGCAACTCACCACGCTGGGCGCGCGGGTGACTGACGTGCCGCTCAATCCGACGCTTAGCGGCGACGGCTCGCGGGTCGCCTTCGCCACACGGCGCAACGTCGTGGGCGGCAACAGCGACGGCAGCGTC
>JANMAD010000308.1:0-13664 GCA_031359515.1 Acidobacteriota bacterium
ACCTGCAATCATGCGTGCCCGGCTGAAGTTGTATCAAGCTCTCGTTGTTGTCGAAGCAGCCTAGCGCAAGCAAACGGCAATTTAACTTCTTGACTCAGCATCGGCTTTCGCCTAGTCTCATCCGCCAGTAAACCTCGTCTCTACGCGTTCACGATCAAAGGGTGCGGAAACATACGCAGGCTCCGGGCTGCTGACACCGCCGTTGTTTTAGCAGTAAGTGTCCGGCTAAGATTTACTACCTCGTTCTGTCAGCGCGGTACGCCATAGCTCCCCGGCTTGGAATTATTAGTTTAACCACCTGTTCAAAGGAGACATCCCATGCGCCGTAATACCCATACGTTCTTCCTGTTGGCTGCCCTCGTTGCGTGCAGCGTAATACTGTTGAGCAGTTGCGCTGCGCCCAGCAACGAGGTGAAGACCACGACCGCTACCACTTCGTCCGCCACGTCCGCGGAGGGTGGCAAACTTCCTGTTACGACATCATCGGAGGAAGCGAAAAAGGAATTCCTGCAAGGACGCGACCTCGCCGAAAGATTATTGGCGCAAGACTCGCTCGCGCATTTTGATAAAGCCATTGCGCTCGATCCCAAGTTCGCGGCGGCGGAACTCGGCCGGGCCAACGCGGCCACGACGAACAAGGAATTCCTCGACCACTTGAAGCAGGCCGTGAGTTTGTCAGCCAATGCTTCGGACGGCGAGCGTTTGCTCATCCTTGCGACCGAAGCGGGCGCGAATGGTGAGACGACGAAACAGAAGGAGTATCTGGACAAACTCGTGGCCGCTTATCCCAACGAAGAACGGGCGCACTTCAATCTCGGCGGTTACTACTTCGGGCAACAGGATTTCGGCCAAGCGATTGTCCACTACAAGAAAGCGACCGAGTTGGCTCCAAACTACTCGCCCGCCTACAACATTCTGGGCTACGCGTACCGGCAAAACGATGATTACGTCAACGCCGAGCAGGCGTTTAAGAAGTACATCGAATTGATCCCCAACGATCCGAACCCCTACGACTCTTACGCTGAATTGCTGTTAAAGACCGGCAAGTTCGACGACGCGATCACGCAGTATCGCAAAGCGCTTTCCATCGATCCCAACTTCGTCAGTTCGCACAGCGGGATCGCCGCCGCCCTCATGTATCAGGGCAAGCCCGACGAAGCGAACGCTGAATTGCAACAAATCACCGACCGCGCACGCAGCGACGGTGATCGCCGCACCGCGCTCTTTGGCCGGACTGTCGTGGCCGTTGATAGCGGCAAACTGGATCAGGCGTTGGCGGAAATGGACAAGCAGTACGCGCTGGGCGAGAAGATAAATGATGTCGGGGCGATGACGGGCGACCTGCAAACCAAAGGCGCGATTCTCCTTGAGATGGGTAAGTACGCCGAAGCGAAGCAGCAGTTCGAGCGCGCCCTCAAGCTGACCGCCGACTCCAGTCTCTCGCAAGCGATTAAGGACAATACCAAACTCTTCCACCACTTCAACCTCGCAAACGTCGCGCTGGGCAACAAAGACTACGCGACGGCGAAAACGGAGGCCGAAGAGTTCCGCAAGGGGGCCGAGGCGTCCAAGAATCCGGCGCTAGTAAGGCAAGCACACCAAGTCGCCGGGATGATCGCGCTGGCGGAAAAGGATTACGACAAAGCCATTGCGGAGCTACAACAAACCGGCCAGCAAAACCCGCAAAACCTCTATCGCTTGGCGCAAGCCTATCAAGGCAAAGGTGACAGCGCGAAGGCGAAGGAGTTTGCGGCGAAAGCCGCGGGCTTCAATTCACTGCCGCAGTTGAACTACGCCTTCGTTCGGATGCAGGCCCAAAAGATGGGGGCAGCCATGAAAGCGTGACGGCGACGTGCGGGTAGTTTTCGTCTCAGCACAAAAAAGTCCGACGGCAGTGTTCGCCTGCCGTCGGACTTTTGCCGTCTTGCTGCGCTGTCAAGCAATCGCTTGCGGCCGTGTTTGCTTGACAGTTGAAGCTGTTAGCTTGTGGCTCATGCTTCAAATTGTTAACCGGCTCAATGTTATTTGATAGTTAGGGGAAAGAGTTCAAAGCAGAGCAGGAAGACGCAGAGAGTCAAGAGCGCGACGAGTTGGCGCGGGCGGCCGAGGGGCACGCGTTCGTCGTCGGCTTGCGGGTGGCGCACGCGCAGCATGATAAAGAGGAGCAGCGCGTAGATGAAGCCGCTCGGTGCGCCGTGCCAGCGCCAACCGAGAAACGCGACTAGCGCCATCGCCACGAATGCGCTGCGCCCGACCCACTTATGCACGCGCACGTTCGTCAGAGCAAAGACCGCGTGCCCGCCGTCGAGTTGACCCACCGGCAAGAGATTCAGACTCGTTACCAGCAGCCCGATCCACGCGGCGAAATAGAATGGATTAGGCGCAGCATTGTCGAGCGACACGTGCAGTATGCGCGCGAGCAGACGCAGCAACGGCGGATCATTGAAGATGACCAGTCCGCTGGTGGGTAATGGCTGCGGGTGCGCGGTCAAGACGGCGGCGATGGCGACCGGGATGAGCGCGACGAAGCCTGCGAGCGGGCCGGCGACGCCGATGTCGAAGAGCGCGCGGCGCGTCGGGATAGGCGATTTGATCTTGATGAATGCGCCGAACGTGCCCAAGCCGATCAGGGGCGGCGCGGGTAGAAAGAAAGGCAACGTTGCCTCGACACCATAGCGCCGGCACGCAACGTAATGCCCGCTCTCATGCGCGAGCAGGATCGCGAGCAGCGCGCCTGCGAACGTTGCGCCCTGTACGATGAGCGACGGATGGGCGAGCGCGTGCTTCAATAGATTGAAGACGGTGAGCGCGTAGTAAGACGGCACGTAGTGCGCGTAGTCGAACCAGTGCGCGGGCGCGGCAAGGTGTGGCTCGGGCACGTCCGCATCATTGATCGCCAACGTCACGCCCGCGAACGTGGCCGTCAGCGCGGTCAGGAAAAACAACACAGCGTGGCGCATCCACTCGCGCACTGTCGGCCGCGGCACGGCGCGCGAGGCGTAAATTGTCTGTGGTCGGAAGACCGGCGGGATGCTCTGGACTGACATTAAAAAGCAGTGACGAGTGATGAGTGACGAGTGACGAGCAAAGACAAGTGTGCTAACTCATCACTTGTCACTCGTTACTTGTCTCAGGCGTTTCAGTGTCGTGCATGTCTTCGCCATCTTCGGTGGTGAAGCCGTGCGCTTGCAGTTCCTTGCCGGGCTTGAAGCGAATCGTTTTGCCTTGCGGGATGGCGACCTCTTCGCCGGTGCGCGGGTTGCGCCCGACGCCGCGTTTGCGCGGTTTGACGACGAAGACGCCGAAGCCGCGCAGCTCAATGCGCTCGCCGCGCGCCAATGCTTCCTTCATCGAATGAAAGAGTGCGTCCACGGCCTGCTCGGCCTTCATCTTCGGCACGCCCGTGCGGTCGGCGATGCGGTTCACGATGTCGAGTTTGATCACGCTGCGGTTAACCTCCGTCAGTGTCGCATTTGAACTGCTGTGGGTACGGGATTAGTGTGTGACAACACTTGACTTAGCGATAATAGAGACGAGCGGCCGCGACTGTCAAGGATGCGTCGCCGCGCGCGTGCCCGCGCCCGCGTTGACAACCTCGCGCATCGGCGGCTAACCTCGAAATCGGTAAGACTGTCCGTGGTCAGTTGTTCGTGGGCAGGTGTTTTCGTAACGCAACACGCACGCCGAAGCTGACAACTCGCAACTGACGAAAGAGAAACAACGGACAACTGACCACGGACAACTGACAACCTTCATGGCCATCTTCAAACGCACAGGTAAAAGCGCGCACCGCTTCGGCGACATCTACGCGACGGACGACCGCGATATAGAAGTGCAGAGCCTTGCGCTCGAATCGCGCAAGCACTTCTGGGGCGAGGCGCGGCTGCTTATCCGCGATCTGATCTTCGCCGTGATGTTGATGATCTTGTTCGTCGTCTTCGTGGTGCAGCCGGTGAAGGTCGAAGGCACTTCGATGTTGCCGCGCTTGCACGACGGCGAGCGCATCTTCGTCAATAAACTTGTCTACTATCATCTGCCGGCCATCGCGCGCGGCGACATCATCGTCTTCTGGTTTCCGGACGATCCGGACAAGAGCTACATCAAGCGCGTCATCGGGCTGCCGGGCGAGATGGTCGAAGTGCGCGAGGGGCACATCCGCGTCAATGGGCAGGTCTTGAACGAGCCGTATCTCGATCCGCAACTCAATCTGTCGCTCATGGCGCAGCCGCCCGTCGTCGTCAAGCCGCATTACTATTTCGTCATGGGCGATAATCGCGATCATTCGAGCGACTCGCGCTACTGGGGCCTCGTGCCCGAAAAATATATCTACGGCAAGGCGCTTTTGCGTTACTGGCCGCTCGCGCAGGCAAGCGTCATCCGGCACGAGACCGACTACGCGCTGACCGCGCCCGCGCTCAAGCCGACGACGGAAGAGGAAGAGGTTGAGCCGTGAAGAATAGTAGGCAGTAGGCAGTAGGCAGTTCTGTAACAACTGCCTACTGCCTACTGCCTACTGCCTACTGTCCTACTATTTATGGATTGGTTAAAGCCGTTATTGCAGATGTTCTATGTGCCCGCGCGGGCTTTGAGCGCGGTGCGGGATCGCGCGCCGTTGGGGGTGGCGGCGTTGTTGGCGTTGCTCGCGCAGATGGGGCTGACGCTTTACGCGCTGTGGCCGTTTCTGGTGCGGTCGTTCGGGCGGGCTGGCGGGCTGGCCGCGTTCGGCTTGGGGCGCGATGCGGCGGGGACACTCTTTCTGCTCGCGCTCGCGTTCGTGCCCGCGCTCGTGCTGTTCGCTAACTGGTTCGAGCGGCGTGGTAGTTTTCGTCTGGTCTTGCAACAAGAGTACGCGCCGCTCGCGTCCGCGATCTTCTATGCGTGGGCGGCGGCGAATCTCGCCGCGCTGCCGCTCACTTGGCTGGCGCGGCATGGCGGCTTCGAGGCGCAGGTCATTGCGCAGACGCGGCAGATGTTGGAGACCATCGCTGCGCAACAGAACGTCCCGCACAACGTGCTGGCGGTCTGGACTGATCCGCAATTATTGATGACGAATTTCGCGTTCACGCTCGTCGTGCCGTTCTTCGTGCTGTGGGCGCTGGTGGCAACGCGTGTGGTCTTTCGCGTTTCGGGTTTGCGTGCGCTCGCCGTCATCGTCGGCAGCGGCGTCGCGCTTTTCCTCGCCTCGCCGCTCCTCAGTTTCATCGGGGCGCTGCTCGCGTCGCCGTTCCTGCTGATGATCGTCGGCTTCTTCGTGTGGGGCTACTTGAGCGAAGTTCGACGCACGCAACGCGCCCGCGCCAACTTCCGCCAGAACCTCGAAGCCGCGACGCTCAACCCGGCCGACGCTTCAGCGCACTACAATCTCGCGCTCATCCATCTGCAACGCAACGAACTGCCGCAAGCACGCCAACGTTTCCAACGCGCGATAGAGATCGACGGCGACGAGGTGGACGCGCACTATCAACTCGGCCGCATCAGTCGCATGGAGCAAAAACTGCCCGAAGCGATTGGCCACTTCGGCGCGGTCGTCACCCGCGCGCCGCAGCACGCACAGCACGAAATCTGGCGCGAGATCGGTGCGACCTATCTGAGCGCGGATCAGTTCGACGACGCGCTCGACGCGCTCGAACGTTATCTCGAACAACGACCGTCCGACCCGGAAGCCCTGTATCTGAAAGGCCGCGCGCTCGCCGGCACGGGCCGCCAACGCGAAGCCGCCGAAGCCATGCGCGCCTGCATCGAGGCTGTCCAGACCGCGCCCGCGTTCAAGTATCGCGCCGACAAACGCTGGCTCAACGAAGCGCAGCAATTCTTACGCACACAGGCTTGAATGAGAGCGGGCAGTCGCTTATTTTCAAATTAGGAGAGCCTCATGAAAAGACTGTTAAGATTCGGTTTGGTCGTGGCTTTGCTTTGGTGTTTGAGCGTGACGCTTGCAAGTACAGGCAAAGCCTGTGGTGCTGGGTCTAGAGAGTCAGCCGATCCAAAATTGCTCATTGCGCAGGCTGATGTGATTGTGCGCGCCGTTGCTATGACTTATCGCGGTGAGATATTGCTCGAACCGGATGCATACAGGTACGAGCCACTGATCGAATTTAAGGTGCTAGAGATATTGAAGGGTGAAGGCGTGCCGAAAGCCTTGCACATTTGGGGCGGGTTATCCATCAAAGATGATTTCAACATGCCGGGCGAACCGTTCAATGCCATCCGCCCGAGCGGTGCGGAGGGAAGTTGCTACGCTTACAGATATAAGAAAGACGGCGAATTCCTGTTGTTCCTGAAAAGGTCTGAGCGTGGGCTAACGCCTTATTGGGCGAGTATGGCCCCGGCGAATCAGCAACTGCGCTCGGCCGATGATCCCTGGTTACTTTGGGTCAGAAATAATCTGGGCAGTGCTGCTAAAAAACAATGAGTGAAACGAAACCGGCCCTGTTGGCACTGGAAGATGGGCGCACGTTTCGCGGGCGCGCATGGGGCGCAGACGGCGAGCGGTGCGGCGAGATGGTTTTTAATACTTCGATGACCGGCTATCAGGAGGTCTTGACCGATCCGTCCTATGCCGGGCAGATCGTCTGCATGACCTATCCGCTCATCGGCAACTACGGCGTGAACGCGGCGGACGCGGAATCAAGTCGGCCGTGGGTCGAAGGCTTCGTCGTGCGCGAGGCGAGTCGCATGGCGTCGAGTTGGCGCGCGGAAGAGACGCTGGATGCTTATCTGAAGCGTTGGGACATTGTCGCTATTGACCACGTGGACACGCGCGCCCTCGTGCGGCACATACGCGAACGCGGCGCGATGCGCGCGTGCCTCTCGGCAAGCGATCTGGACGCGGCAAGCGTGATTGCCAAAGCACGCGCCGCCGCACCGATGGAGAACAGGGAACTGGCGAGCGTCGTCACCACCGGGCAGCCTTACGAAGTGCCGGCCGTGGGCGCGGAAAGCTTTCACGTCGTTTGCTATGACTTCGGCGTGAAGCGCAACTCTTTGCGCGAATTCGCCGCGCGCGGTTGTCGCCTCACGGTTGTGCCAGCGTCAATGCCGGCGGCGGAAGCGTTGGCACTGAGACCGGACGGCATCTTTCTCTCGAACGGGCCCGGCGATCCGGCGGCGATGAATGACGTGGTCGCGGAGATCAGCCGCGTCGCGCAGTCGGGCGTGCCTACGTTCGGCATCTGCTTCGGGCATCAGTTGCTCGGCCGTGCGTTCGGCGGCACGACGTATAAACTGCGCTTCGGGCATCGCGGCGGCAATCAACCTGTCTTAGAGCGCGCTGCCGGCACAGTCGAGATCACTTCGCATAATCACGGCTTTGCCGTCGCGGCTGATAGCTTGCCGGCCGAGTTGGAAGTGACGCACATCAATCTCAACGATCAATGCGTCGAAGGCATGCGTCACACTACCTTGCCCGTCTTCTCCGTGCAATATCACCCCGAAGCCGCGCCGGGGCCGCACGACGCCGCGCATCATTTCCAACGCTTCATTGAGTTGATGGCACGAAGCAAAGGGCCGGCGACGATGAGTTGAAGTAGAGATTAAATGGGCACATGTAAAGCGGGCGCGCGAGATATTCTGTTGCGCCCGCTTTGCTATTTGCCGTACCCGGCCGCGTCTGGCTCTGCTGCTGATGCAGTCGCACTTTTGTCGGCCGGTTGCAGCAGCGTCGCGACTAGTCCCTTGTCTGCGCCGCGATGCTCCATCCAGTGACGATAGGTGACGGAGATGATGGCGGTGACGGGGATGGCGAGAAAGACGCCCGCGATGCCCGCGAGTTCCGCGCCGCAGAGGATGGCGAGGATGACGGCGAGCGGGTGCAGGTGTATGCCCTGTCGGATGATGCGCGGGTAGGTCACGTAGTCGTGGATGATGCGCAGCACGGCGAGGAAGAGAAAGGCCGCAAGCGCCGTCCCCGATGAATGGAAACTTGCGAGCAGCACGGCCGACACGGCGACCACGAGCGGGCCGACGAGCGGGATGAATTCCAAGAAGCCCGCGATGATGCCGAGCACGAGCGCGTAGGGCACGCCGATGATGAAGAAGCCGATGGTGCAGAGCGTGCCGATGAGCAGACAGGCGATCAACTGCGCGCGGATGTAAGCGGCGAGCGCCGAGTTCACGTCTTGGAACAGTTCGTCGCCGCGCCAACGCATACGCCCGCGCGGGAGCATCTGCAAAGCTGAGCGGCGAAACGTGTCCACATCTTTCAACAGGAAGAAGGCGAGAATCGGGATCAACACGAACCACGGCACGTAAGTGATCAGACCGGCGGCGCGAATCAGCGTCGCGCTCGCAGATGCGCTCGCGCCCTCGAACGCTTGCCCCAGCGCGCTGTTGATGTGCTCGCGCACGCTCGCGGGCAGGCGCGCACGTTGATAGAACTGCTGCAAACTCTGCGCGCGTTCTTGGATACTGCGGAAGTAAGCGGGCGCTTGCTGCGCCATCTCCGTGAGTTGATTGCTGACGACCGGCAGCAGCAACGCGATGATCAAGCCGAGCGCGCCGAAGATGATGAGATAGACGATGCCGATGGCGAGCGGGCGCGGCATCAGGCGTGCGCGCCCGCGCACCGTGACGGGGCGATAGATCAACTCGACGAGCGGCGCAATCAGATATGCGAAGAAGATCGACAGCACGAGCAACAACAGCACGCTCGTCAGCCGGAAGATCGCCCAGATAAAACCGGCGGCAAACAGCACGATCATGATCAGGCGCAGGATCGCGCGCGTTTGCGGCCACGTCGCTTCGGCGGCGGCGGTCGCGGCGGCGGTCACGGTCGTCCTGACTTCCCGTGCGTCGGCTTGCTTGGCAGTTTCGTCCACAGTCGCCATGCTCAGAAATCGTCCTCGTAGCTCGCATCCGGCAGCGAGTTGAGATAAGCCGCGTGTTCCCAGACCAACCCGCGCCACTCGTCGCTCGCGTTCATCAGTTGCAGCGCGGCGAGCGGCTGCGCCGGGTTGCGCTCGACGCGCAAGACCTCCACCACCGCTTCGAGCGTCGTGCCGCTCTTTTCCTTATTCAACACCGCAAGCTGCACACGGCTGCCGACATCGGGCAGATGATGCAAATGCACGAGCGCGCCGGCCGGGCCGACGTTCTCCGTCTCGCCCTCGACGATCACATGCTCGCCCGACCCCGCATCGTCCCACTCCGCCCGCACCGGCAAACTCACCACATAGCGCGGCCCCGACCGCTGCTCGCTTGATTGGTTCAGTGCCATAGATCAACTTCAGTGACAAGTGACGAGTGACGAGTGACGAGCTAAGAAAAAACTTCTTGCTTGTCACTCGTCACTCGTCACTCGTCACTGCCTTTCTCATTCTTCTTCCTGCGTGCGCAGTTTTTCTAGCACAGAGAAATCTTCGAGCGTGGTCGTGTCGCCGCTGACCGCGCCGCTCGCGGCGATCTCGCGCAACAACCGGCGCATGATCTTGCCCGAGCGAGTTTTCGGCAACGCATCCGAGAAGCGTATCTCGTCGGGCTTGGCCAGCGCGCCGATCTCTTTGGCCACGTGTTGGCGCAACGCCGCTTTCAACTCCTCCGACGCTTGCCGCGTGCCTTCGAGCGTGACGAAGGCCACTATTGCCTGCCCCTTCAACTCGTCGGGCCGGCCCACCACGGCCGCCTCCGCGACCGCCTTGTGCGAGACGAGCGCGCTCTCGATCTCCATCGTGCCCAAACGATGTCCGCTTACATTAATGACATCATCAACGCGCCCCATTATCCAGTAATAGCCGTCCGCATCGCGCCGCGCGCCGTCGCCCGCGAAATAGACGCCGTCGATCTCCGACCAATACGCTTGCCGGTAACGCTCGTCGTCGCCCCAGATCGTCCGCAGCATACCGGGCCACGGCCGCTTGATGACGAGATAGCCGCCCATGTTATCCGCGACCGGCTCGCCCGCCTTTGTCATCACATCGGCCGCGATGCCGGGCAGCGGCTTCGTCGCCGAGCCGGGCTTCGTCGGCGTCGCGCCCGGCAGCGGCGAGATCATGATGCCGCCCGTTTCGGTCTGCCACCATGTATCAACCACGGGGCAACGCCCGCCGCCAATCGTCTCGCGATACCACATCCACGCTTCCGGATTGATCGGCTCGCCCACCGTGCCCAGCAGACGCAGAGACGTGAGATCATGTTTGCGCGGCCACTGCTCGCCCCATTTGATGAAGGCGCGGATCGCGGTCGGCGCGGTGTAGAAAATGTTGACGCGATGACGCTCGATTATTTGCCAGAAGCGATCCGGCTCAGGGAAGTTTGGCGCACCCTCGTACATCAACGTCGTCGCGCCGTTCGAGAGCGGCCCATAGACGACGTAGGAATGGCCCGTCACCCAACCGATGTCGGCCGTGCACCAGTATGTGTCTTCCTCTTTCAGATCGAAGACCCACTTCGTCGTCAGGTGCGCGTACAACAGATAACCGGCGGTCGTGTGCAGAATACCTTTCGGCTTGCCCGTCGTGCCCGACGTATAGAGGATGAAGAGCGGATGCTCGCTCGGCAACTCGGCCGCCGGACAGTCGCCCGCCGCCGCTTCCATCCATTCGTGCCACCAGTGATCGCGGCCCAACTGCATACGCACGTTTGTGCCCGTGCGCTTGACGACGATGCACGTCTCAACCGTCGGCGTATGCTGCAACGCCTCGTCCACGGCCGGTTTCAACTTCACCTCTGCGCCGCGCCGGAAACCGCCATCGGCCGTGACGACCACCTTGCAGCCCGCATCGTTGATGCGATCCTTCAACGCATCGGCCGAGAAGCCACCGAAGACAACCGAATGCGTCGCGCCGATCCGCGCGCACGCGAGCATCGCAATCGCCAACTCAGGAATGAGCGGCAGATAGAGCGCAACGCGGTCGCCCTGCACGACGCCCGCGCGCTTTAGCACGTTGGCGAAGCGGCAGACTTCACGATGCAGTTGCTGATACGTGAGCGTGCGCTGCTCGCCCGGTTCGCCCTCCCAGATGATCGCGGCCTTGTTGCGTCGCCAAGAGGTGAGATGTCGATCCAGACAGTTGTAAGAGATGTTCAACTCACCGCCGCCGAACCACTCCGCGTGCGGCGCGTCCCACTTCAACACCGTGTCCCAACGTTTGAACCAACTCAACTCTTCCGCCATGCGCGCCCAAAAACTTTCCGGGTCGCGCTCCGCTTCGGCGCGCAACTCTTCCAACGCGCGCATCGAGCCGACGTGTGCGCGGGCGGAGAATTCCGGCGCGGGCGCAAAGATGCGCTCCTCGTGTAGCGTTGATTCGATATTCGTCGTAGGCGTGGACATAAACGCTGAACTCTTAAACTCCTCTGCGGTGAACTTGAACATGGGGGTTGCGTCTGACTGCGCGCATTATACGGTGAACGTCGCTGTTGTCTATCACAGAAACGCTTGACGCGCCAGAGACTTGTTTGCACTATGAGAGCCACAGCCGGGCTGCGGCTGCGTCGAACGCGTAGCCCATTTCACCTGACAGGACGGAGCCGACCAATGAAGACAAGCAAACTTTTGCGTAGCGTTGCGCTCGTCGCGCTCGCCTGCGCCGCCGCCTACGCGCAGACAACGACAGGCACGAGCGCGCCGCCAATCACGCCGGTCAAAGAGCGCAACGTGCCCGCGCTGCCCGGCCAGCGCGATGAGAAACTGTGGCAGAAGGCGTTGAAGCTACATCGCAGCGCCATTGTCGTGGACACGCACAACGACATCACGACGATGATGGAGGATGATGATTACGACATCGGCCAACCATCCGTCGGCAAGTATCACACAGACCTCGCGCGCATGAAGGAGGGCGGGCTGACCGCCGAGTTCTTCTCCATCTACGTGGATAAAAAGTACGCGGAACAGGGCGGCTCTGCGCGGCGCGCGATGGATCAGATCGATTGGGTCTATCGCTCAATTGAGCGTTATCCACAGCAGATGATGCTCGCCACGTCGGTCGCAGATATTCGCCGCGCGAAAAAGGACGGCAAGGTCGCGTCGCTGATGGGCATCGAAGGCGGGCACGCGATTGAAAATTCTTTGTTCGCCCTGCGCGATTTCTACCGGCTCGGCGTGCGCTATATGACGCTGACGCACAACAACACGAACGACTGGGCCGACGCTTCGCGCGACGCGCCGAAGCACAACGGCTTGACCGACTTCGGCCGCGAGGTTGTGCTAGAGATGAACCGCATCGGCATGCTCGTGGACGTGTCGCACGTCTCTGATAAGACGATGAGCGACGTGCTGGATGTTTCGACCGCGCCCATCATCGCTTCGCATTCGTCTGCGCGCATCTTCTCGAATCATCCGCGCAACATTCCCGACGATCTCTTGCGTCGCATCGGCCAGAAAGGCGGTGTGGTGATGGTCAACTTCTATCCCGCGTTTCTCAGCCAAGCGTATTACGACGCCGACCGCGCACGCGACGAACGTTTGAAGACGCAGCGCGATGCTTTGCGGGCACAGTACAAAGATGATCAGGCACGCCAGGATGCCGAGTTAAAGAAACTGAACGACGCGAATCCGATCCCGAAAGTGCCGCTCTCGCTGCTCATCGATCATATAGACCACATCGCCAAAGTCGCCGGCATAGACCACGTCGGCATCGGCTCGGACTTCGACGGCGTGCCCGATCTGCCCACGGGCATGGAGGACATCTCGAAGCTACCGAACATCACATACGAACTGCTGCGGCGCGGCTACAGCGAACAGGATGCGCGCAAAGTCTTGGGCGAGAATCTGCTGCGCGTCTTCAGCGAAGTCGAGCGCGTCGCGCACGGCACGCGCACAAGCGGCGACGGCAGTCTCAAGCGTCTGCCCGGCGCGGTGCGATAGAGGCAATACAAAAATCTCACGCAAAGGCGCAAAGCCGCAAAGCCGCAAAAGGCAGGACGCAAAGAAAATCATTCAAGTTCTTAGCGCCCTTCTTTGCGGCTTTGCGCCTTTGCGTGAGGCATCCGCCCGCTGCCCGTGCGTGTTATAATTCGTCCTTCCAATGCAACCAGCAGGTATCTACATCCACATCCCTTTCTGCCGCGCGCGTTGCTCCTACTGCGACTTCGCCACCGGCACATACGCCGCGCCGCTCGCCGAACGCTACGTGCGCGCGTTGACGCAAGAGATCAGCGAATACGCAGATACAGCATCATGCATTGCGGACACGATCTACTTCGGCGGCGGCACGCCCTCGCTGCTCACACCGGCGCAACTCGAAACGATCCTGCGCGCTGTGCATACGCGCTTTCGCGTCGCGGCGGACGCGGAAGTGACGATGGAGATGAATCCGGGCACGGTCACGCCCGAAAGTTTGCGCGCCTATCGCGCGCTCGGCGTCAATCGCGCGAGCTTCGGCTTGCAAACGTTCGACGCTGAACAACTACGTCGTTTGGGCCGCACACACACGGCCGATGATGCGCGGCGCACGTTCGCACATTTACGCGCCACCGGCTTCGATAACATCAGCTTCGATCTCATCGCCGGTCTGCCCGGTCAAACAATCGAGCAATGGGCGCACAATATGGACGAGGCGCTCGCGCTGCAACCTGAGCATCTGTCGCTTTACTTACTCGAAGTCCACGAAGGCACGCCGCTCGCCGAACAGATCACGCGCGGCTTCTGGCCCGCGCCCGACCCGGATACGGCCGCAGAGATGTATCGCCTATTGCTTGCACGCACCACGCAGGCCGGCTACGAGCAT
>JANMAD010000309.1:0-10872 GCA_031359515.1 Acidobacteriota bacterium
CTGTTGCTCGGCCCCGCCGAGGCGCAGATCGCCGAAACGCATGCGCGCCTGACCGACCCGCAGCGCCAGCTTAAAGAGGTCAGCCGGGTGCTGCCCGCCGCCATCGCGCTCCGCACCCGGCAGGATCAAGAACTAGGTGAAGCGTTAGCGCCCACCGTCGCCGCCGCCATCAACCACACCGTCCGCCGCAACCCGCAGCCGTTGGTGGACGCGATCTTCCCCATCATCGGGCCGGCAATCCGCCGGGCCATCGCGGCCGCGCTGAGCGGCATGACGCAGTCGCTCAACCAGACGCTGACCCATAGCATCTCGGCGCAAGGATTAAAGTGGCGCGTCGAAGCGTGGCGCACGGGCAAGTCGTTCGGCGAAGTGGTGCTGCTGCACACGCTGCTCTATCGCGTCGAGCAAGTCTTTCTCATCCACCGCGAGACAGGGTTGCTGCTGCAACACGTCGTCGCCCCCAACGTGGCGGTGCAGGACGCAGACATGGTGTCGAGCATGCTGACCGCGATACAGGATTTCATGCACGACTCGTTCAAGACGCCGGACGGCGCGCAACTCGAAGGAGTTGAGCTAGGCGACCGGACGCTCTGGGTCGTGCAGGGGCCGCTGGCGAATTTGGCCGCCATCATTCAAGGCGAAGCGCCGCAAGACCTGCGCGTCCACTTCCAAGAAATACTGGAACGAATACACTTCCAGTTCAACGAGGCGCTGCGGGATTTTGCCGGCGACGCCGCGCCCTTCGTCGCCACCCAACCACTGCTCGAAGAATGCCTGCAAGCGCAATTCGAAGAGCAAAAGCAGGTCGCGGCCGGTGGGCGTAAACCCTCGCCGCTTCTCATCATCGCGAGCGTCTTCTTAGTGGCGCTACTGCTCGTGAGCTTCTTCGTGTTGCGCCGGGCGTGGCGCTGGGACGCTTACGTGGAGCGGCTGAAGAGCGAGCCGGGCATCGTCGTCACCGAAGCGCGTAAGCAATACCTTTTCGGTAAGTATTTTGTCAGCGGGCTGCGCGATCCGTTGGCGCGCGAGCCGCAGGCGCTACTGCCGGAGGCCAAGGTTGATCCGGCGCAGGTCGTCAGCCGCTGGCAACCTTATCAAGCATTGCTGCCGGAGTTCGTGCTGGCGCGGGCGCAGAGCCTTTTAGCGCCGCCGCCGACCGTTAAGCTGACGTTTGCGAATGGCGTGCTGGCGGCGACCGGCTTCGCATCGCACCAGTGGATCGAGGAGACGCACCGCGCCGCTCGTTTCCTGCCCGGTCTCGCTCAGTTCCGTGACGATGAGTTGCTCGACCTCGAACGCATCGAGCGCCCGCTGCTTATGTTCGACCTGGATACGGCGCAACTCGTGCCCGGCCAAGAGGAACAACTCCGGCAACTAGCCGCCGACATCGAGCGCATGCTGGGCGTAGCGCGTGCGCTCGGCAAGCGCGTGCGTTTGGAGATCACAGGGCACACCGATCTGAGCGGCGCGGCGGAACGCAACCTCACGCTTAGACAGGAGCGGGCCAGCACCATCGCCGCCGAACTGACGAAGCGCCTGCCCGGCGCACCCGATCTCTTGATCGTGCCCATCGGCACGACCGAGCAGGTGCGGGAGGAACTGACCGCGGCCGACCGCGCCGTGAACCGCAGCGTGACCTTCAAGGTCGTGCTGCTTGATGCACAATAAACGAAAGTCGTCCTGATTATGATCCAGAAGAAAATCTGCATGCTCGGCACGTTCGCCGTCGGCAAGACGAGTCTGGTGCGCCGTTTCGTCGAGAGCATCTACGACGGCAAGTACCACACCACCGTAGGTGTCAAAATTGACAAGAAGGTGGTGCAGGCCCAGGGGCAAGAGGTCATGCTGCTGCTGTGGGACTTGCAAGGCGAGGAGTCGGCGCAAAACCTGCGCAGCTCTTATCTGCGCGGCACGGCCGGCTACCTGTTGGTCGCCGATGGCACGCGCAACGACACGCTCTACGCGGCGCTCGCGTTGCAGGCGAAGGCTCAGGAGACGGTCGGCATGGTGCCGTTTACACTGCTGCTCAACAAGGCGGACTTGACCGAGGAGTGGAGCATCAGCGAGCGTGAGACGGGGGCGCTTGAGCAAAAGGGCTGGCGCATCATCCAGACGAGCGCCAAGACGGGCGCGGGCGTCGAGGAAGCTTTCCTCACGCTGGCGCAGAAAATGATGGAGGGTTGAATGAGCGAACTGCCTGCGCCGATCCGCGATTGCATGCTGGCGTTGACCGTCGAGAACCGCACGCCCGCTTACCTGTTGGTCAACGGCGACAACAGCCTCAGCGAATGGGGCGGTGAGTTGGGCGACTACGGCATCCCCCAACCGGCGGCGGGCATGGACGTGAGCGAGCGTCTGCCCTTTCTCGCCGGGTTGCTGCCGCTCGATGCGCGTAATCTCTTCTTGCCCTACGTCCAGATGGCGACCGGGCTGGCCGCCGATGTCTACCTCTTTCGCGGCGAGCAAGGCACGTGGGTTTTGCTGCTGGACGCCACCTCCGAAGTAGCCCAGCGGCAGCACATGCAACAACGCACCCACGACCTTAGCCTGCAAGTGGGTGACTTGCAGCGTGAGGGCGGCGAGCTTTACGAAGCTAAGAGCGAACTGGAGCAGCGTGTGCGCGAGCGCACGGCTGAGCTCGCGCGCACCAATCAACAGTTGCGTGAAGAACTGGAGCGGCGCAAAGCTGTCGAGGCGGAGTTGCGCGCGAGCGAGGCTCGCTTCCGGCGCATCGCGGACTCGAACATGATCGGGATCATGTTCTGGGCGATGGATGGCACAATCAGCGAGAGCAACAACGCCTTCCTCGACATGCTCGGCTACACACAGGCCGATTTACAGACCGGCGTCCTGCGTTGGGAGCGCGTCAACCGGCCAGAGAACCGCGCGTCGGATGAAAGGGCCTTCGCCCAGATGGCCGATTACGGGGCTTGCGCGCCCTACGAGCGCCAGTTCACACGTAAAGACGGCCAGCCGGTGGCGCTGTTGTTCGGCGCTGCGCTCCTGCCCGATTCGCAGAACAAACTCGTCTGCTTCGCCCTCGATCTAGCAAGCCACAAGTGAGGGGTCAGTGGCCACAGGGCGGCGGTGCGGTTTGCGGTAGTCGGCCTAGGCCATAAATTTTCTGTCCGGTGGACACGCGCGGCGGGGCTATGCCACAATCCGCTTCAATCAAACGCAAAACTTAACACACTAGAGAGGGACGTTATGGCAGAGAACGAGAACGCGCTGGGCGCGAGTGCGGACACGACCGATGAGACAACGGATACGAGCGGTGCGGCAGCGGCGACGGCCGCCGCGCCGGAGCAAGCGCCCGCCGAGGACATCAGCTACCACGCCGTCGAGAAGGACGGACAGGTCACAGCCATCTGGGAGATGCAAGGGCGCAAGCACCTGCGCACCATTGATCCGCGCTCCCGCCAGGGGCAAGACATCCTGCGCCTCTACACTTCAGAGCACGAGCAGCAGTAAAAAGCAGTGACGAGTGACAAGTGACGAGTTAAGAGCTAACAGCTAATCGCTTTGCTTGTCACTCGTCACTGCTTTTGAGCGAACGCTTCGATGTTGGCGATGAGTTGATCGGCGAGCGTTTGCATCGCTTGCCGACTGGCCCACGCGACGTGCGGCGTGACGATCAGGTTCGGCAGGTCAACTTCGAGCAACGGGTTGCCTGTGCTAGGTGGCTCGCTGCTCAACACATCCACACCCGCGCCCGCGATCTCGCCCGCGCGCAACGCCGCGACTAAAGCCGCTTCATCCACCAGCCCGCCGCGCCCGCAGTTGATGAGCAGCGCGGACGACTTCATCGCCTTTAGTTCCGCTGTGCCGATTAAGTGGCGCGTCTCTTCGTTGAGCGGCGCGTGCAGCGTTAAGCAATCGGCGGCGCGCAGCACATCGCCGAACGGCGTGCGCCCTGCGCGCACCTCTGGTGCGTCTTTCCGCTCAGCCACCAGCACGCGCATGCCAACGCCTTGCGCAAGCCGCGCGACCGCTTGTCCGAGTGCGCCATAGCCGATAACGCCGAGCGTCGTTTCGCACAGATCATTAATCGGGCGCGTATGCAGACAGAACTGCGCCGCGCGCTGCCACGCGCCCGCCGCCACGTCCGCGCGATAGCCGAGGAGATTGCGTCGGAGCGCGAGCATCAATAGCAGCACATGTTCGGGCAGCGTGTGTACCGCATAGCCGCGCACGTTGATCACGGCGATGCCACGCCGCGCACAACTCGCCAGATCGATCTTGTCCGTGCCCGTCGCCGCGACCGCGATCAGTTTCAAGTCCGGCAACTCGGCCAACTCCGCCTCGCCCAACGCCAACTTATTCGTGATCGCGATGGTTGTGCCGCGCAGACGCGCAACCACTTGCCCCTGCTCCGTCGTCTCATACTCGCGCCACTCGTGCGCGAACGCGGGCCGGCGGATATCGGCGCGAAGCGTGCCGCGTTCGAGAAAGACGATGCGCTCCACTATGGCCTCGACTCGATAGTCACGCTAAATCGCAGCCCAAACTGCGGGCCGGAGTTAGTTCTGCGGCGCGATCTGATACTGCTCCAGTTTGCCGTCCGGCATTTCGTAAGACCAGGCGCGCAAGGTCTGCTGCGCGAACTTGATGCGATAGACGCGCAACGTCATGCCGCCGCGCAACGCTTGCCGCGTCTGTGTGAACTCTTGCGGTGTGCCCAACGGCGCGAGGCTGGCGGCGAAATCTTTCAGGGCCGGCTCGCTGAAGTAGCTGTTCGCATTGTCCGTGAAGAGCGCGCGCTCAACCGTGCCCTGTTGCAGGCCCGCGAAAATCTTGCGCGCTTGCTCAAGCTTCTGCGGGGTGGCGGGGTCGTCCGTAGTCAACAACAAAGGCGCGATGCCACTAGCGATGTCGCCCGCCGCGCCCGCTGCATCTTGATTGGTTAGCACCACGACGGCCGCGCGCTCATCCGGCAAGACGATGTTCTCGGACGTGAAGCCTGAGACCTCGCCGCCATGCGACAGCGCGCGACGACCCGCCACCGTGCCGACATCAACGCCCAGTCCGTAGCCTGTGCCGAGTCCGTTCTTGAGCAAAACTTCCGTCGCAAACTCGTGGTAAGACGCCGGCTTCAGTAGTTTCTGCTCCATGACGGCGATGTCCCACCGGGCGAGGTCTTGCGCGGGCATCGCGAGTTCGCCCGCCGCAAACAGCCAGCCCTTGCCCTCCTTCGGCGCGGGCCGCAGCGGGCCGAGCGCATAACGCAGATAGCCGGCCGGGTCGTCCGCGCCGAGCTTTGCCTCATCGGTATTGGCCACGCTCTTCATGCCCAGCGGAGTGAAGACCTGCTCGCTCAGGAATTGCAGCAGCGGCATGCGTGCGACCTTTTCCGCGATGACCCCGGCGATCACGTAGTTGGTGTTGCTGTACTGCCATTTTGTGCCCGGCTCGAAATCCAGCGGCTTACGCGCCCACGTGTCGAGAATTTTCTGCGCCGTGACGGGTTGCAACATCATCGGCATCACGTAGTCCTGCGGCCAATAGTCCTGATAGCCGGAGGTGTGCGAGAGCAACTGACGAATGGTGACTTCATTGGCGCGTGTGAGATCGGGGATGTACTTGGCCACTTTGTCGTCGAGCGAGAGCTTGCCCTGTTCTTGCAGCAGGAGCAGGGCCGCGGCCGTGAACTGTTTGCTGATCGAGCCGATGCTATAGCGCATCTCCGGCGTGGCCGGCGTGCGTGGCTCAAGCCGCGCCAAGCCGTAAGCCTTGACGTAAGCGATCTGGCCATTTTTTACGACGACGACGGACGCGCTCGGCACGCCCGACTTAGCCAAGGTGTCAGCCGCGAGTTGATCGATCTTGGCTTGCAACTCGGGCGAAAGCTGCGTCTGAGCAATTGCCGGCCAAGTCGCGCCAGCGAGCAGCATGATGACGACGCAGCAGTGAAGTAACACAACAGATCGGCGCATAGAATTTTCTCCAAGAAACAGGAATCAGTTTAAGCAGTGCCACAGTATTATATAGGACACGCTGGCAGAAGGGGATGAGGAGGAAGAGGAAAACGATGAATGCGGAATAATGGATGATGAATAACAGAACCTCTTCTTAATTCATCATTCCGCGTTCATCATTTCGTTAAGAACTGCGTCGTGATGAAGCCCCATAGGATGACGCACATGCCGCCGATCTCGCCGACGATGAGCAGGTACATGTACCACGTCGTGGTGAAGTTGCGCGCGGCGAAAATGTTGTCCGTGTCGTCCTTAAAGCCGTGCGCGGCATAGCCCATGATGGTGATAGCGAAGAAGGCGAGCGGCACGAGGGCCGCCGCGAGTTGCACGGCGGTCGAGTAGGGGCTGTAGACAAGCAACTGCGCGATGACAAGCGCGGCGAAGCTGTAGAGGAACGAGGCGCGATGCGCGATGTCTATGTAGACGGGCGCGCGGTGTTCTGGACTCGTCATAATGCGTCGGTACTTCACGATGCCCAGCAGCATGCCCACCAACAGGAAGAGACCGGCGGCGAGGAGACTGATCTTGACGCTCAAATTCATAACACACTCACAGGCGATAACAGGTGCATGACAAGCAAGGCGCGACCGCGCACAGCGAAGTGCTACTATACTACCGCCGTACCAGCCCCGCACCACGCAGGATCGTTAAAACCAGACTGCATGGATAAACCTTCAGCCGACATAAGCGACACGACCGACGCGCACGCCGCAGCGTCAACGAATGACGGGGCCGTGACCCTGAGACACCGGCGCACGCTGCTGCTCAAGTGGGCGGTGGTCTTGGCCGCCGCGCTCCTTGTGTGGCTCTTGCCACGCCCGGAAGGGATCACGCCGCAAGCGTGGCGGCTGTTGGCGATCTTCGTCGCGACGATTGTCGGTTCAATCGTGCGCCCCGTGCCCGGGGGCGCGGTCGTGTTGTTAGGTGTGATCGCGGTGGCGTTAACCGGCACAATGCCGGTCGATCAAGCTCTGCGCGGTTACGCCGATCCGATTGTGTGGTTGGTGCTGGCCGCGTTTTTCATCTCACGCGCAATGATCAAGACGGGTCTGGGCCGGCGCATCGCGCTCCTGTTTATCCGCGCGATTGGTCATCGCTCGCTCGGTCTCGGCTACGCCTTGGTCGGCACGGACGTGCTGCTCGCCACCGTCATTCCGACCACGGGGGCGCGCTCCGGCGGCATCATCTTCCCCATCGCCAAATCAATCGCTGAGACTTACGACTCGCGGCCGGGCGCGACCGCCGAACGACTCGGCGCGTTTTTGATGACGATGCTTTATCAGTGCGAAGTGATCGTCTGCGCGATGTTCTTGACGGGGCAGGCGTCGAATCCAATCATCGCGAAGTTCGCCAAACAGTTGACCGGTATTGATCTCACTTATAGTCGCTGGCTGCTCGGCGCAATCGTGCCCGCGCTCGTCTCGCTCACGGTCGTGCCGCTCCTGTTGTATCGCCTCTATCCGCCGGAGATCAGACACACGCCGGCCGCGGCCGAGTTTGCCGCCGCCGAACTGCAACGAATGGGCCGGATGACCCGCCAAGAGAAGATCATGCTCGCGGTCTTCGCGCTCGTCGCGTTGCTGTGGATGGCCCCGGCTCTGCCCGCCGTCAACTTCGCGCCCATCGCGTACCTGCGCAACCTGCACTACGCCGTGGTCGCATTGATCGGCGTCGCCGTACTCTTGTTGACGGGCGTACTCGACTGGGCGGACGCGCTCAACGAGCGGGCCGCGTGGGACGTGTTTATCTGGTATGGCGGACTCGTGCGCATGGCCGAAGCGTTGGGCGAGACCGGCATCACGAAACGCTTTGCCGAAGCCGCGGCCGGTTTCACCGCCGGTTGGCACTGGTGGGCCGCGCTCGCCCTCTTGCTGCTCGTCTATTTCTATGCGCACTACGCCTTCGCCAGCATCACCGCGCACGCGACCGCGATGTACACGCCCTTCCTCGTCGTCACCTTAGCGGCCGGTGCGCCGCCGATGCTTGCCGTGCTCATGCTCGCCTACTTCTCCAACCTCGACTCCTCGCTCACACACTACGGCAACACCTCCGCGCCCATCTACTTCGGCGCAGGCTACGTCAAGCAGCGCACGTGGTGGCGACTCGGCTTAATCGTCTCTATACCAAACATACTGATCTGGACGGTGTTGGGGCTGGCGTGGTGGAAGCTATTGGGTTGGTGGTAGGAACAGACCAACAGGCCAAGCAGGCGGGCGAGCTAAGGCGCGTCCGGTATCTTTTTTAGCGACTTGGTGAGCGGTTTATTCAGCACCTTCTGCTCCCGCCCGATAACATCACCGACGGCGACCGGCTTGGCAAAGGCCAGCACCTCGCCGGTGTGCGCGTCAACCACGCCGATGGTGATGAAGACGAAGGGGAAGCTGAGGGCCAGCGGGTTCAGGATGGAGAAGATCTGCTTGCCTTTGGTCAGTTTCGTTCCTTGGCCGCGGATGAAGACGATGGCGTCGGCGTTTTTATCCACGTTGAGCGTCGCAACCTCATCCCCGAGGGTGAACCGCCCCTGCCTGACATCCTTCGGCTTCTTCACCAACTTGGGCAGCAACGCGTCGTAACGGCTTTGCACGTCCGCCAACACATACTTCCGGTCGTTATCCGCGTCCCTCGTCGAAGTGGGCAAAGGGTTACTCAGGATCGCAATTTTTTTCTTTTGCAGCACTTGCGCGACCAGTTCGCCGACTGCGGTGCTGACCTGCTCAGACTCTTCGATCATGCTTTCCGCTCCCTTGACGCTCTGCTTGACGATCTGCACCTTGGGCGGCAGGATGACCACGTTGCGGATGGTCGTTTGTTTGGTAGCTAACTTCGGATGTAGATACTGCGCCGTCGCAGCCCCGCAGGTGAGGAGCGGAAAAAGGAACAACAGCGCGCCGAAAAGAATTTTGCTCTTCATCATCTTATGCTCCGCGTTCAGACTCGTTACGGGCAGGACAGCAACGATTGACCCGGCCGCTCAGTGCCCTTGTAAGCCCGCAAGCCGGCGCGCGATCCGCTCCCTGTCCGGCGCGTTCGGCGCAAGCTCAAGATACTTCTGATACTCGCTGGCCGCCTCCTGCTTTCGCTGCGCCTTTTCATAGAGCATGCCGAGACCACGGTGCGCGAGATTGTTCGCGCTATCGAGGGTTAGCGACTTCTGATAAAGCTCTTCCGCCTGCTGTTGATTGGCCTGCCAGTGCGCCTGCCCGGCCGGCGTCGCCATGAGCGCCTGCTCCTCCTCTGCCGGCGTCAGCTTCCGCTTCTGTTTGGCGGCGTCCTTCTTGGCGCTCGTGGTCAACTCCTTGTCGGTCAACTCCGGTGCGCGCGGTCCGAGCGCCCGGTACGACTCGGCCAAGTAGAAAGTGTTCTCAGATGAAGCCGGATTGAGGGCAACCAGTTTGCGACTGATATAGACGGCCGAGCGAAAACGCCCGCTGTTGATCGCGAGTTGTACGTCATGCCGGGCCGCCTTCTCTATCTGGGTCAGGTACTCCGCGTTTGTGCCGCCCACGCCCTGCGCCGTGTTGCCGTTGGCGAGAGTGCTAACGTAGGCGATGCGCTCCGTCAACTGCGGGTGGTCACTGTAGAAAAATTTTAACTGCTCCCCTTCAATATCCTGCCGCAGTATTTTGAAAGTGTTGACCATTTCTTGCGGGTCGTAGCCCGCGCCCTGCAACAGCCTTACGCCCTCGCGGTCAGCCTCGCGCTCAAGATCGCGGCTGTACCCGAAGATCGTCGTCGTCAGGATGAACGGGGACACGCTGGCGATCAGATCGACCGCCAATCCGGCCGCGCCCGCGGCCGGATTCCAAAAACCTATGGCCTCAATGATGTTGATGGCCAGCACTTTCTTCCGGGTGCTCCGGTTCTGCAAATAGGTGTGGCGCTTCGTGACGTGCGTCACCTCGTGCGCAAGGACGCTGGCCAGTTGCGCCTCGTCGTCCAACAGGGCCAACAAACCCGAATTGACGTAGATCGAGCCATTCGGCAGCGCGAAGGCGTTGGGCACGGGGTCGCGCAGGACGCGGAAGCGCCACGCCACATGCTCTGGGGCCGCACCTGCGGGCAACAACGAGTGGCCCACCCGCTCCACGTAGGCGCTCACGGCCCCGTCCTGATAGACCAACCCCTCCTTCTCGAACTGCTTGTCCAACAGGTTGACCTGTTCAAGTAGGTCGAGATCAGGCTTGGTGAACTTAAAGGTCTCGGCTGGTTGCGCCTCGGCCGGGCCGGTGCGCGGGGCAGACTCGGCGGCCGGCACAGACGTGAGCCAGACGCACAGGATGAGGAGGATGGCTTGGCGGTTTTTGTACCTAATCACAGGGTTACCTCTGAGACTTACTGCTGACGATTGTTCGGGGGCAGGGGGTTATCGCGTCGGGAGCAAAGCTAACGCAGTTAGCGGCGCGCATGTTGGACAGTACTACAAATCACGTTGCTCCCTCAACGCAGAAACAGAGCGCGCACCGGCAGGCTCACGTGTAAAAGTCAGGACTTCACCTTGCAAAATCTATTATCCGCCAACTAATCACCAATAGCTTTCTGTTGCGGCATCGAATTCAACAGTACAGCGAAATCTTACTTCCTTACAATCGATAGAAATCCCACCGTAATGCTCCTTTGCCATAACGCTATTCCTCAAAGGAGTTATTGTGTGGAATAGCGAAAGTCCATCTAACGCCCGGCATCACCCGCCGCGCATTCAATGCCGACAGCGCCAAGTCTTGCGGATGAGAGCCGCGCTATTCGCGGTCGGGTGCATGGCGTTTATAGGTTGTCGAGGTTCATTTCTTCCATTCTCTGACTTGGACAGTTGACCATCGTATGCTTTAGGTTGGAGAGGAAGAAAAGGACATGCCCGCGGGTGTGACGAATTTGCATGCAGCAGCGCAGCCAAACGCTT
>JANMAD010000336.1:0-3561 GCA_031359515.1 Acidobacteriota bacterium
GCGATACGAGCCTTTCACGACGAGCCACCAGACGAGCAACGCCGCGAGCGGCACGACCAAGTATTTCGAGAACCATCCGCTTGCGCCCGCCAGCAGATCGGTCGCCGCCGCGATGCCGACGAACTCCGAGACGGTCACGCCACCGTTGGCGACCAAGAGCGCAAGCATCACGAGCATCGTCCAGCGCACGCCGAACCGCTCGCGGATCAGATCGGCCAAGCCCTTGCCCGTCACCGCGCCCATCCGCGCGCACATCTCTTGAATCAAACCGAGGCTGAGCGTGATCGGAATAAACGTCCACAGCAGACGGTAGCCGTACTCCGCGCCCGACTTGGCATAGGTGGCGATGCCGCCCGCGTCGTTACCCGCGTTGGCGGCGACCATGCCGGGGCCGATGATGGCGAGGTACGCCAACAGCCCGCGCCGCTGCACCACCGTGCGCCGCACACGCCGCGCCCCGCGCCGCCACAGACGCCGCCCCGCCTCCCGCACCTCTGCGCCCGTCTCCGCCACTCGCTGGGTCTCCGTCGTTCATCACAACTTAACGTCTGAAGCTTAACTACTCTTAGCGCGTAACTTTAATGCACCCGCAACAATAAATTCTTTGAGGATAAAAAGCCCGGCCGAACCATATAAGGCTTGCGTTGGGCTTAGCTTGCCTACAATCAACAGAGCAAGAATAGTCGCAGCGAGCAGAATGGTCAGAACTTCTCTTAGAATACGTTTCTGCTCCATCTTCTCTTGAAACGATTCTACCTTCCTGACCGGATATTTTGCGCGGATAAGAATTCTCATCAGTCCGGCGAGAATCAGATAAATTAAAAAGATGATTGCAAGATAATACATGGCTCAATGTTGCTGCCAATCAAAACTCTTCGGCAATTTCGAGCCGGTTGGCGACTACGCGCAACGCTAGTGCCTGAGCTTTGGCCGCCGCTTCCGCGGGCGTCTGTCCGTAGGCCAGCACGCCCGGCAATTCAAGCACTTCAGCCAGCCACCGCCCGTCAGTCTCTTGTTCGTACTCGACAGTAAAATTCATCGCGTCACCTCGCCCGTAAGTTTCAGTGTAAGCGAAGCAGCCTTGATCTTTCACCCGAACAGTCGCGGCAACCTTTGCCGCCAGCCTTTTGGTAATAGCAACTCCATCGCATCATCAACCGTGACGATGCCGGCGATGTCGCCTACGTCGTCAATGACGGGGAGGGCGAGTAGGTTGTATTCGGCGATCTTGTGCGCGACATCCTGCGCGGAATCGTCGGGGTGCGCGTGCTGGAACTCGTCGCGCATGATCTCGGCGAGCGGCGCGTCGGGGTGGCCGAGGATCAGACTGCGCAGGGCGATGACGCCGCGCAGTTTCCAAGAGCCAAGCTGTTCGACGACATAGACGTAGTAGATCATGTTCGGCGTCTCGGCCATCTCGCGCAGGCTGGCGAGAGCTTCGCCGACGGTTAGATTTTGCGGCAGCGTGACGAACTCGGTCGTCATCAGGCCGCCGGCCGTGTCGTCTTCATAATGCAGTAACTCGGCCACGTCGGCCTGCTCTTCGCCTTCCATGCGATTGAGCAAGTCTTCGGCCTTCTCTTCGGGCAGGTCGCCGAGCACATCCGCCGCTTCGTCGGGCGACATCCATTCGAGTATGTCGGCGGCGCGCTCCTCGTCCATGTCGCCGATGATGCGCGCCTGACTCGCTTCGGGCATCTCTTCGAGCGTCTCCGCGGCCGTCTCATCATCAAGTGCGGCGACGACCTCCGCGCCCTGACGGATCGACAGCGCCTCGGCGAGCCGCGCGATCTCGACCGGATGCAGGCGCGCGAGTTTGTCGCGGGAAGATTTCAACTGCACGGTGGCCGCGTCGGTGGCGAGATAACCAACGTCGGCCCAATCGATCACTTCGACGGGCCGGCGCGTGCCGGCGAAACCGGCCGGCGCGAGTCTGCGCCACAGACCTTGCAGGCTCACGTCCGCGCCCGTCACGCGCCACTCGCCGCGCACCTCGATCAGTTGCACATCGTTGACCCGCACAACGCGCTTGCCGTCCACGTCAATCAACTGTTTGTCGAGCACATCGCCCGCCAGCAAGACTTCGCCTTCGCGGCGCACGAACGGGCGCAAATCGAGCGTGTCGGAGATGAGTTGCGCGCCTTGCTCATTCATACTAGCGATGCGTGTGCGCGGCAGATAGAAATCGCGCCGCCCGTAGTGCGCGACGAGTCCCGTCACCGGCGGATGGTCTTCGCCGAGACTCACAATCACATCCTTGATCGTCGCCACGCGCTCGCCTTCCACGTCGCGCAGCGGCCGACCCAAAACCTGCGAGAGATACAGCACGACAGCAATATAAAGGCAAAGGCGGGAAAGGGGAAAGTTTGTTCATGCAAAAAGCGACATGTTGCCGGGAGCGCGGGCATCTTGCCCTCCAACGAGCCGATAGGCGAGTCCACCTGTACCCGCACACGCGCTCATCGCGGGCAGCATCCCCGCGCTCCCGGCAGTGGCGTCACTCAATTATCGGGGCTTTAGAATCTGGTCGGCGCGTGTGAGTGCGGGATCGCGGCCGGCAGTGAGATCAGCACGAAGCGGCGCGACAGTTTCATCTGGTGTGAGACCCGCGCCTTCGAGCCGTGTGCCGTTGGCGGTGCAGTAGTCGAGTTCGCTGAGGTCGAGCGCGCCGCCATCAGGCAACGTGTGGCGGCGACGTATGCCTAGCACGCAGCCGCAGGTCTGTTCGCCGACGAGCGTTGCGCGCCCACGCTCGTGCAAGGCGGCGGCGAAGACTTCGGCCGCGCTGGCGGTGCGTGAACTTGTGAGCAAGACGACGGGCGCGCGAAAGTTTGCGACTTCATCGGCCGCGAGCAACAGCGCGGCGCGCGTCTGCGGCGCGGAAGTGATTTGGCCGGCGCGGTCGGTGAAGCGGCCGAGACTCGTGCCGGTGGGCAGGAAGGCGGAGGCGATGTCGGTCATCGCTTCGGCGTCGCCGCCGCCGTTGTCGCGTAGGTCGAGAATGAGACCGCGCGCATTGTGTAAGTCCGTGCGCAACGCGCGCGTTAACTGAAGCGCGATCTCTTGCGTGAACGTGTTGAAGTTGACGACGGCGTATGCGCCTGCATGATGGATGTGCAAAACGGGCGCACGCTCTTGCCACGCGCGCCGCAGTTGCGTTGTCTTTGTCCGTCCGCGCTCGTCTGCAAAGACGGTCGTGATGGGCTTATCAAGTGGGCCGTCGAACAAGTGCGCGAGGGTTTCGCGACGTGCGTTTCTGTCGGGTGTGCTGTCAGCGTTGCGGCGCGCGAACAGCGGGGCGGCCGGCTCGCCGTCAACGCTCAACAACTCATCGCCCGCGCGCACGCCCGCGCGTTGTGCTGCTGAACCGCGTTCGACGCGCACGACGACGAGCGCGCCCGCTAGTTCGCGTAAGGAAACGCCGACCGTGAGATAGCGCGTGTGCTGCCAGTCCGCGTACTCGCCGGGCGCATAGACGCGCGTGTGCGCGTCGTGCAAGGGCGCGACGAGGCGACGCAGGAGTGCATAAAACTCATCCTGCGTGCGCGCCGTTTCCGCCGC
>JANMAD010000340.1:0-3067 GCA_031359515.1 Acidobacteriota bacterium
GTCTGGATGACGGGCGCTGATTCGCTGACGACGGTGACGACCTCGCCGACCGCACCGATTTCGAGATTGATGTCGAGTGTGCGCACAACCTGCACGGCAACCTGTATGTTCTCGGCCGTGGAGGTCTTAAAGCCTTGCGCCTCGATTGATACCTTGTAAGGCCCGGCCTTCAATTCGGGCAGCGTGTAGCTGCCCTCGTCCGAAGTCGTCGCCTCGCGCACTTCGTTCGTGTCCGTGTTAGTGGCGGTCACTTTTGCATTCGCCACCAAGCCACCGCTCTGGTCCTTGACCGTGCCGGTGATAGACCCGCGGTCGCTCTGCCCGGAAACGGGCATGACAAATGCCAACACGACGGCCAGCAGCGCGGCCGCAAAGTACCTCTGAGCCTTCATAACCCCTCCTTAACGCATCCCGACTGTCAGCGAACAGATATGCTTCTAAAAACTTCTCATCCGGTAACGCGCCCCACGTTACTAGGACTGCCGATTAGCGCAGTGCCGCTATGTGCCCTGCGCGGATATAATCTGGCCAAAATTTATGGCTGCGCTGCGGAAATACCGGCCCGTCGCACAGGTCTCTAATGCGCCTGCGGCGGACTGATCCGGGTTCAACCCTGTCAATAACTTAAACGGTTACGTAAACGCTTTTACTTGGGTTATGGGGCTTATAGCAGGGTGCTGGCGCGCTTGTCAATAAATTTGTCTTGAGCCTCAGGGAGGCCGGCACACGCGCCATCAATAGGCGTCGTCGCCACGCAACATGACGGGCAGCGTGCGCAGGATGATCTTGAGGTCTAGCAAGAGCGACCAGTTCTCGATGTAGAAAAGGTCGAGTCTGACCATTTCATCGAACGAGAGCCGGTTGCGCCCCGACACTTGCCAGAGACCCGTCAGCCCCGGCTTCATGTCGAGCCGCTTGCGATGCCACAGTTCGTAAGCTTCAACTTCATAGGGAATGGGCGGGCGCGGCCCCACCACGCTCATGTCGCCGCGCAAGACGTTTAAGAGTTGCGGCAACTCGTCCAGACTCAGACGCCGCAGCATGCGCCCGACGCGCGTCACACGCGGATCGGCGTGCAGCTTATAGACCGGGCGGGCGTCGTTGCCGAGATTCGTGTCGGGTCGGCCTTCGATCAACTTGCGTTGATACTCGCGATGCTCGCGGTCGTCAGCATCGGCGCGCATCGTACGAAATTTGAGAAAGAGAAAGACGCGCCCGTCCATGCCGACGCGCTCCTGTTGATAGACCACTGAGCCACGCGAGTCTAGTTTGATCAAGAGCGCGATGATGAGCCACAGGGGCGCGAGCAACATGAGCGCGAGGGCGGCGACGATGATGTCCACCCCACGCTTGACGAGGCGCGCCCATTGCGAGAGCGGCTCGCAGAAGAGTTGGATCATCGGCAGCGCGCCGATCTGATCGATCTCGGTCTTGCGCGGCAGACAATTGAACAGACTCGGCGCGATGCGAAACTCCACCTTGCGCACGCGCCCGACGCGCATCATCACGTCGAAGAGCAAGTCGCCGGAGACAAGCGGGTCGGTGATGATGACTTCGTTCGCGCCGGTCGCGCGGATCGTCTCGGCGAGCGCCGCCACGTCGCCGATGATCGGCACGCCCTCGAACCGCACCGGCACAGTCTCGTCGAGCGGGCCGTTCTCCACCACACCGATCACGCGATAGCCAAGTTCAGGCCGGGCGCGCAACTCCTTAATGCAGAGCGTAGCCTCTGCGTTACGGCCCACGACCAGCGTCGGGATCAAGTTAATCGCGCGTCGCCGTGCGCTCGCTTGCGCCGTGCGCACCGTCAACCGCAGCAAGCCGAAGGTGGTGAGCGCGAGGGCGAAGTCGAGCAGGAAGACGCCGCGCGAATAGGAGAACGCGCTATAGGTGAAACCGCCGCGATAGAGAAAAGCGACCGCCACCAGCAGCAGCGAGCCGACCGCCGTCGCCTTGAAAACGCGCAACAACTCATCCACGTAAGAGAACTCGCCGCGCAGTCTGTACAGTTCATAATAGGCGTGTGCAAGCAGACGCACGGGCAGGATGAATAACAGCACAGCCGCATACGGTCTGAACTCGATGCTCCACGCCCAATGCTCGCCGCCCCAACGCAGCAACAGCGCATCACCCTCGCGCAAATAGAACGCCGCGATGAACGAGCCGATGGCAACGAGCGCGTCCGCGCCGACCAGCGCCGCCTGCACCGCCGGCAACACCCAACGCGGCGCAACGCCCGGCACGCGCACCGCGCTCGCGTCAACCCTCGCCTGTTTTAGCTTCTCAGCGCGCATGAAGATTTGTCAGTTGTCCATGATTCCGTCGGTCGTCCTTCTCATCCTAAACCATCAGCACACGCCGGAAGAACAACGGACAATTGACCACTGACAACGATCAGCCTTTTTCACTGACCTCTAACCTTTGCCCGCTAACCTCTGGCTTCTCCATGCGGCGCGGCGTCTCGACGAAGCTTTCGTGCCAGAGTTCAAACACGAGCAGCGTCCAGAGCAGCTTGCGGTGATTGGCGACGCCGCGCTCGTGCTCGTCTTGCAGACGTGCGACGTAGTCTGCATCGAACAGGCCGTGGCGACGCAGACGCGCGGGCGCGAGCAGATCGCGCGCGAGCGGGCGCAGGCGATGTTTCAGCCAGTCGGCGACGGGCACGCCGAAGCCTTTCTTGCCACGGCGTGTGACGAACGCGGGCAAGAGCGGCGCGACCGCGCGCTTCAGTATGTACTTGGTGGTGCGCCCGCGCAGCTTATAACTCGACGGCAACGACGCCGCGTACTCGACAACCCGCTTGTCCAAAAACGGCGCACGCACTTCGAGCGAGACGGACATGCTCGTGCGATCAACTTTGGTCAGAATGTCCTCGGCCATGTAGAGCTTCGTGTCGAGATACTGCATGCGCTCGACGAGGTCGGTGGCATCGCACGCCGCGTACAACTCGCGCGCTTGGGCGTACACGTCCGCGTTCGTACGGCTCTGCACGTCCGGCGTGAGTAACGACAACTGCTCGCGCGGCGTGAACGAGCCGAACCATGCGTGATGCCGCGCGACCACATCC
>JANMAD010000341.1:0-7060 GCA_031359515.1 Acidobacteriota bacterium
GGCGCGTCTTAACCCTTCGCCCCCAGCCGCGCTTTGACTAACTCGCTGACCGCGCGCCCGTCGAACGAACGCCCTGCGAGCCTGCCTTGCGTCGCCTTCATCACCGCGCCCATGTCGCGCATCGAGCTTGCGCCCGTCTCCGCGATCACCTGCGTGACCACCTGCTCGATCTCTTCACTCGTCGCCGCCTGCGGCAGATACGCCTCGATGACACCGATCTCGGCCTGCTCCTTCGCCGCCAAGTCCGCGCGCCCGCCCTTCTCATACTGCTCCACCGAATCGCGTCGCTGCTTAACCAACGACTGCAACAGCTTCGTCAACTCCTCCTCCGTCAACTCGCCGCCCTGCTCGATCTCGCGGTTCATCAACGCCGCCTTCACCATCCGCAAGGTTGAAAGCCGCGCCGCCTCTTTTGCCTTCATCGCGGCTGTTAGATCGCTCACGATGCGTTGTTTGAGACTCATTGTTGCCTTTCCTTTCTCGCCAAAGTTGTACGCCGATTAGTCGGCAACTGACAAGTGTGCTCAAAGCAAAACACGCAAGCTTGGGACAAAAAGAAAAGCTATCCATGAAACCGCACGAAGCGCCACGAAGCAATACCAGGAAGTTCGTGATCTTGGTTTGTGCTGGTTCGTGTGGTTTCGTGGATTATGTTTTTCGCCTTCTGTCCCATCATGCCGGGCTTCGAGTTAGACAATGCGTGCAGCTCAAGCGCGGCTGATGCCGGGCCACAGTCTGGCGCGGCCGCCGCGATTCGGCTAGAATCACCGCGCATTCTCGCGCGCCGGGTTAACGCTCTTGCGAGCTTCGCTGCAAGTTACTCACGCCGGTCTTCAATTGACGCGAAAGCGATGCACTGTTACGTGGTAGCGCAAGACCAGCAACGATACTGAAAGTCGGGAGCCGCGATGAACTGTCCAAAGTGCCAAGTGGAGATGAGCGATAGTGCGCGGTTCTGTTCCAACTGCGGCCTCTCTTTCTCTTCCTTCAACACGCCGACCGAGCATGCGGAAGCGCATGACCTGAGCGAAACTTTAGCCGACATCGATCCGCTCGTTGGGCAAACGCTCGACGGCAAATACGCGCTGCTCGCACGTTTAGGCGAAGGCGGCATGGGCGCGGTCTATCGCGCGCGGCGCGTCCACATCGGCGACGAGGTGGCGGTTAAGGTGCTGCTGCGCAAGTTCGTCGCCGACAGTGGTCTCGTCGAGCGTTTCCGGCGCGAGGCGCGGGCCGCCGCGATGCTGCGTCACCCGAACGTCGTCACCATCTACGACTACGGCGAGGCGCGCGACGAGGACGCACCCGCTTACATCGTGATGGAGTTGGTCGAGGGCGAATCGCTGCGCCAACTCTTATTGCGCGAAGGACGGCTTGCGCCGCAGCGGGCCGTCGCGTTGATGCACGACATCTGCGCCGGGGTCGGCGCGGCGCATCGCCGCCAAATCTGCCACCGCGATCTCAAGCCCGATAATGTCATCGTGCTGTCGGCCGGCGAAGACCGTGAGCGCGAGACGGTCAAGGTCGTGGACTTCGGCCTTGCCAAGCTGCGCGATCAGAGCGGCACGCCCGCGCTCACACAGACCGGCACGGTGATGGGCACGGCCCACTACATGTCGCCTGAACAATGCCGTGGTGAACAACTCGACGCGCGCTCCGACGTGTACAGTCTCGGCGCAGTCCTCTACGAAATGTTCGCCGGCACGCCGCCCTTTGTCGCGCCTAGCTTCATAGGTGTACTGACCAAACACATCACGGACGCCCCGCCGCCCTTGCCGACCGAGATAGCCGCCCCGCCCGCACTCGCCGCCTTGATCATGCGCACGCTGGCCAAACAACCGGATGGGCGTCCGGCAGACGCGACCGAGCTTGCGCGCGAACTCCGCGCCGCAGCAGAGGCCGCGACCCGTCAAGGCGAAGCAACAGCGCAACGCTTGCGGGAAGAGGCGCAGCGCCGCCGGCAAGCCGAACAGGCCGCCCAGGCAGCGGAAGCAGAACGACGCAGGCGCGAGATGGAGGAGCAGGCGCGGCGGCGCGTTGGCGCGCCTGTGCCGGGCAGTGCGCCGCCGCAATCCGGCGCGCCTCCTGTTATGACACATGCGAGCAGCGAGACAGCGGCGCAGCCTGTCGCACGGCCGAGGCGCACAATGGCGCTGGTACTAATCGGGCTGGCTGCGTTAGCTCTCGTCGTGGTGAGCTTAAGTCTGGGCGTGTGGGCGATGCTAGGTCCGGGCGGAGACGCATCGGACGAGACTCAAGGCACGCGGCAAACGTTCACGCCGGAGAGTAAATCGACAAATCAGGTCGCGCGGAAAACAAACGCGGCAACGAGTAGCCCGACCCCACCGCCGTCGCCGGGCGCAGTGATACAGAATCAGTTAGGAATGAAATTTGTGTGGCTGCCGAAGGGCAGCTTTATGATGGGCTCGGAGACGGGCGACCCCGACGAGCAGCCGGTGCATGAGGTGACGCTCGACGAAGGGTTTTACATGGGGAAATATGAGGTAACGCAGGCGCAGTGGCAACAGGTGATGGGCAGCAACCCATCTTATTTTCAAGGCTGTGATAGCTGCCCGGTGGAGAGCGTCTCATGGGATGACGTGCAGACGTTCATCAGTAGGTTGACCGAGTTGAATGACGGCTATACGTACCGGTTACCGACGGAGGCCGAGTGGGAGTATGCGGCCCGCGCCGGGACGAAGGGCGATTACACGGGCGACATGGCCGCGCTGGCTTGGTACGGGAACAACTCGGGGTCGGCGCAGTTAGATGTGGATACGCTGTTAAGCACTACAGACAAAGAGGAGTACTTTAGACTACTTATGGAGAACGGCTGTCAGACGCATCCGGTCGGGCAGAAGCAGAAGAACGCTTTCGGGTTATATGACATGTACGGCAACGTATGGGAATTGTGTCAGGACTGGTATCACGACTCTTACATGGGTGCGCCGCCGGCCGGGAGCGCATGGTTGAGCGACGGTGAGCAGCAGAGCCGCGTCTTGCGCGGCGGCTCTTGGACAAACGGGGCCGACCTCTGCCGCTTCACCAAACGCAACAAAAGCCCGCTGGTCAAACCCAGCTTCAGCTATGGGCTACGCCTCGTAGCGGTCGCGCGGACATAGTCCCTCCCCTTTTGCCTGACCCGCGCAGGCAAGACGTGAATCGCTGCTTAACGTTGTGCGGTTGCTTTGAAAGCATAGAAAGTTATGCGTACCGAGACCCTTGATTATCTGGCTGCCATCGCGCACCTGCCGGCGGGGGCGACGTTGCGGCTGCCGTGCGTCGGGTGGGAAGAGTATGAAGCGTTGCTGTCCAAACTCACCGCCAGACCCGGCCTGCGTGTCAGTTTCACGTGAGGTATATTGACGGGTGAAAGGAGCACGCACATGAGTCGCGACACGACCGAAGTGCCGGAGACAAAAATTGTTCATGAATCGCCACGCCCGGCGTTGCCACGCATGACGTTTGAGGAGTATCTCGCGCTGGACGACGAGCGCACGATGTCGGAGTGGGTGGACGGGGAGGTGATCTTCATATCGCCGACAGCGAGAAAGCATCAAGAGTTGCTGACCTTCTTTATACAGGTTTTAGGCTTGTACGTTACGATGCGCGATCTTGGGGTGGTAATCCCGGCCCCCTTCGTGATGAAGATAGAGGCAGGCAGGCGGGGACGGGAGCCTGATATGCTCTTCGTCAGCCGGGAGCGCACGCACTTGATCCAGCGAACCTATCTTGACGGCCCGGCCGATCTGGCGATTGAGATCATTTCGCCGGAGTCAATCGAGCGGGATCGCAACGAGAAGTTTGGGGAGTACGAACGGGCGGGCGTTAAGGAATACTGGCTGATCGATCCCGACGGCGAGCGCGCGGAGTTTTACGAGTTGGGCGCGGACGGGCGTTATCGCGCGGCGATGATTGAGCCGGCAGGCGTCTATCGCTCACAGGTCGTGCCGGGCTTCTTTGTGCGCGGCGCATGGCTGTGGCAAACGCCCGTGCCGACGCTTGATGCGCTACGCGAACTGCAACTAATCTGATCAGCACATCCGTTCGCAGAGAGAAACGTTGGAGACAAGATTCAATGCTGGCGCAAACTGAGATTTACCTTGACGCGATTGACCACCTGCCGGCGGGCGCAACGCTGCGGTTGAGTGATGCCTCGTGGGACGAATATGAGGAACTTCTGGCTCAAATGGAAGACAGAGCCGGCTACCGCGTGAGCTACGACCGGGGGAGGTTAGAGATTATGAGTCCGCGCTCCGACCATGAGCAGCCCAAAGACTTTATTTTAAGTTTGGCGCGAATCCTCTCGGAGGAGATGGACATCACGCTGGAAACTTTCGGTTCGACGACTTATCGCTTGCGGAGTAAATTGAAAGGCGCGGAGCCGGACACCAGTTTTTATGTGCAGAACGCCGCCCGCGTCATCGGCCGGCAGATACTCGATCTAGAGACCGACCCGCCGCCCGATACGGTCGTTGAAATTGATACGACCAACGAATCATCAGGCAAGTTGCCGATTTACGCCGCGCTGGGCGTGCCGGAAATCTGGCTGTACGACGGAAACAAGATGCTGTTCTATCAACGCACAGGACAGGGTTACGTGGAAGTCTCCCATAGCTTGGCTTTCCCCTTGCTCCCCGCCGAAGTGTTGACGGAATTCTTAGAGCGCAGCAAGAGGGAGGGGCAAACCGCTGCCCTCAAAGCATTCCGCCAGTGGGTGCGCACGCAAGTGTCGAACGTTAAAGGGTAAGCCGCAATCACGCCTCACATCTTTTTACCTACCATGTCCGTTGGAGCGCGCGAGGTGCGCTTTGAGGAAGCGACCGGTGTGCGATTCTTTGACGCGCATGATCTCCGCGGGCGTGCCGGTGGCGACGACGTGGCCGCCCCGGTCGCCGCCTTCGGGGCCCAGGTCTATGATGTGGTCGGCGGTCTTGATCACGTCCAAGTTGTGCTCGATGACGACGAGCGAGCCGCCGGCTGTGACGAGGGTGCGGAAGGCGGCGAGCAGTTTGTTGATGTCGTCGAAGTGGAGGCCGGTGGTCGGCTCGTCGAAGATGTAGAGCGTCTTTGCGCCGGTGCGCTTCGAGAGGAACGAGGCGAGCTTGATGCGTTGCGCTTCGCCGCCGGAGAGCGTGGTGGCGGATTGACCGAGGCGCAGGTAGCCGAGACCAACGTCGTCAAGCACGCGCAGGCGATTGGCGATCTTGTTCACGTCGCGGAAGAAGATCAATGCTTCGCGCACGGTCATGCTTAGCACGTCGTTGATGCTCTTGCCGCGATAGCGCACGTCGAGGACGTTGGATTTGAAGCGCGTGCCTTTGCATTCCTCACAAACTAATTCTACGTCGGCTAAGAATTGCATCTCGACCGTGACCGTGCCGTCGCCCTCGCACACGTCGCAGCGGCCGCCGGGCACGTTGAAGGAGAAGTAAGACGGATCGAAGCCGCGCGCCTGCGCATCGCGCGTCGTGGCGAAGGCTTCGCGGATCGCATCGTAGACTTTCAGATACGTGACCGGGTTCGAGCGCGGCGTGCGACCGATGGGCGACTGATCGACGAGGATCACGTCTTCGATCATTTGTCCGCCGGTGAGTTCTTTGAACGCGCCGACGTGCCCCTGCCATTCACCGCGCTGCTTCTTCAACCCGGCGAAGAGTATGTCGTGGACGAGCGTGGACTTGCCCGACCCGCTCACGCCCGTGATGCAGACGAACATCTCTAAGGGAATGTCCACGTCAATCGCTTGCAAGTTATGCTCGCTCGCGCCGCGTATGACGAGCCGCTTCTTCGCTTGTACTTTGCGCCGCTCGGCTGGTTCTTTGATCTCCGCTTCACCGCGCAGGTACTTGCCCGTCAGTGTGCCGGCATCTTGCAACAGCCCTTGCAAATCACCCTCGAAGACGATGCGCCCGCCGAGTTCGCCCGCGGCCGGGCCAACGTCGAGGATGTGATCGGCGGCGCGGATCATGTCGGCGTCGTGCTCGACGACGAGGACGGTGTTGCCGATGTCGCGCAGGTTGTGCAGCAGTTTGATCAGACGCTCGCTGTCGCGCGGGTGCAGTCCGATTGACGGCTCGTCCAACACGTAGAGCGCGCCGACGAGCGCGGAGCCGAGATTGGTGGCGAGTTGAATGCGTTGCGCCTCGCCGCCGGAGAGCGTCGAAGCGAGCCGGTCGAGCGTCAGGTAATCGAGACCGACATCAACGAGGAAGCGCAGGCGACGACGAATCTCGAATAGCACCTTGTCGGCAATCGCGGTCTGCTCGTCGTTGAGTTCGAGTTGCTCGAAGAACTGCTGCGCCTCTTTCACCGGCAGCGCGCAGACGGCCGGCAGCGTCGTCGCGCCCACCAGCCCATCGCGCGCCTCGTGCCGCAAACGCCCGCCGTGGCACTCGGGACCGCGCGTGTAGCCGCGATACTTCGCCAGGAAGACGCGCACGTGCAGTTTATATTTTTTCGTTTCGAGCCATGCGAAGAAGCCTAGCACACCGGCCCAACTGCCTTTGCCTTCGACAATGGCGCGTTGCTGTGTGCGCGGCAGTTCCGCGTAAGGCACGTCCCACGGGATGCCTTCCTGTTTGGCGAAGCGACGCAACTCGGTGAGCGCCCATTCGTGTTGCGGTCTCGTCCACGGCTCAATCGCGCCCTCGTCGAGCGAGAGCAAAGGGTTCGGGATGACGAGATCGAGATCAAGCCCGATGGTGTTGCCGAAGCCCTGACAGGTGGGGCACGCGCCGAACGGGTTGTTGAAACTGAACAGGCGCGGTTCGGGTTGCGCGTAGATCGTGCCGTCGTAGCGACACTCGAACCGCTCGGAGAATTTCAACACGCGCGGCGTCTCTTCCGCCGTCTCGACGAACGCGACGCCGTGCCCTTCGATGAAACATGTTTCCAACGAATCAACCAACCGCCCGCGCACATCAGAGCGCGCGACGAGCCGATCAACTAAGACATAAACATCCGCGAAATCAGCCCGCGTGTAATCGTCCGGCGAGCGCAGTTCAATCGTTTCACCTTCACTGTACAGGCGCGTGAAGCCGCGCTGCATGAGGCTCAT
>JANMAD010000345.1:0-6979 GCA_031359515.1 Acidobacteriota bacterium
GTCAACTTCAACTTTGTCCGCCCCGGCGAACTCCAGCTTGACCGAGCGCGCATCGCGGCCGGGCGCGACCACGAAGTCATATTCCAACTGCCGCTGGTTGCCATAGTAAACAACATCTATGCCCGGATAGACCTCGCTATAACGCACATGCTTGAAGGTCGGCACGTTTGTCCGCCAGCGCGCCGGATCGTTGCCGGTGAAATAGTTGACCTTGCCCGCCAACGCGCCCGCGCCTCCGCCCGTTGCGCCCGCGTCCGCCCCGACGAGCTTCATCCGCAGCACTGCCGGAGATTTTGCCTCGTCAGTGTTGGGCGCATCCGTCTTACGTGCCGTCTGTGTCGTGTCGTCCGCCAGCAACTGCGCGTCGCTGCCCTGCCTTGATTTACCGCTCTGCCGGGACAGGGCGAAGACAGCTTCCGTGGGTTTTAAAAACAGCGTATAGCCAGCACCGCGCGCCAGATAGTTAACCGACGCATCGGTCTGCCCTCGATTGGCCTCGAAGCTCAACTCCATCCGGCCGTAAGCCTCACGCGCCTGTGCGGGCGTAATGAGCGGCGTCGCAGCCGCAGGCGTTGCCGCCGCGTGCGGCCGGGCCGTGATGTCCGGCCATGTGTTCCGGCGGCTGATAGGCGCTGCCGCTGAGATGAGCATGCTCAACAGGCACGGCAGGACGAGCGTCCGGTGTAGGCGATGATGAGAGCGCGAGTTGATAGCTTTCATGGCATCCTTACCTTTCGTGAGAGATGTTGGTATGAATAGCTGTGCGATGAGTTGATAATCTTGTGCCCGTGTACTGCCGGCTAATAGTACGGGCCGACAGTACACGGGTGGGTAGTTAGCGCCGATTAACAACGCCACATTTTGCGCCGTTGCCCTTATCGAAGGGCGCTGTTGGAGAAGCGAGCAGAGGCCACTGCGAGAACTAAGTGTTTGCCTCTCGTAGTCATTTTACTCCTTTACCGTTTAGTGTCCAGTCAGGTCTAAAATCGACCTCCCCGCCGCTGCCAGCTTGAAGGCTGGCAGCGAGAGGAAGGGGATGGTCTTCGGCAACGAGAGCTTGCTGTTGCCACAAGCGGGTGCCGTCACTTTGCGGTTGCCGCTAAAGGTGCCGCCGTTGTAGGTGCCGCCGACTTGCAGCGTCGTCATCCCACTGGGTGCGCCGACGAAGGTCACGGTGACGGTGGCCGAGGCTCCGGGTGCGAGCGGGCCGATTGCTTGCGGCAACGGTGTGCCGCTGACGCCGCCCAAGTTGGCCGTCGTCAAGACGACGCTTGAGGCGGCGGCCGTCCCGCTGTTGCTCACCTTGATGGTCGCCATTTTGTTCGCACCACTGCACGACAAGGTCGCCGTCGTGCTGATGCGCGGCGCGCCCGCACATGCTGTGTTGTTGCCAAGCGTGAAGGTGTAAGTGGCGGTGCCGAGATTCGTCGTGCCATCCTGCAACTGCAACGTCAAGGTGATGACCTGTCCGCTCGTGCCATCGGCGGTGAAGGTGAAGTTGCGTCCGACCATCGCGCCCGGAACGATAGCGCCATATGTCTGTGGCCCGGAAGGTACGAGCACATTGCTGTTGGCTTGCAAGGTGGCCACCAGATTGCTTGTGGCTGCGCCCCCGGTGTTCATCAACTTGAGGTTGACGGTATCGGTTTCGCCCGGATCGATGAAGCCGTTGGCGGGCGGGCAACTCTCGTTGACGATGGTCGCGCCGGCAGCGACGATGACGGGCGTCGGCGTAGGAGTCGGTGTGGGCGTAGGCGTTGGCGTTGGAGTCGGTGTTGGAGTCGGTGTTGGAGTCGGTGTCGGCGCGGCGTCAATCGTGATCGAGTAGGCTTGACTGCCGGTGCAGAAATTGTTCGAGTCGGTGGCGGTGATGGTGAAATTGAAGGTGCCGGACTGCGAAGGTGTGCCGGAGAGTACACCCGTCGCCGAGTTCAGTGTCAGACCCGGCGGCAGCGAGCCGCTGGCTGAGAAAGTGTAGGGGCCTGTGCCGCCGCTGGCCGTGATGGTCTGGCTATAGGGCGAGCCGACCGCGCCGTTCGGCAGCGACGAAGGGCTGAGGGTGATAGTCGGGCAACCGCCCGGTTTGCACTTACCTACCGTGTCGGCGTAGAAGATGCCGCGCACCTCGGTTTGCGACAAGACGCGGCTGAAGATTTCGACTTCATCAAGCTGCCCAGCGAAGCGGGCGTTAGGAGTAAATACGACAGCATTGCCGAGCCGGACGGGGTTGTTGAAGGTCTCGGTGTGGACGCCGCTCGTCGCCACCAGATTGCCGTTGAGGTAGAGGCGATTAACTGAGCCGTCGTAAGTCAGGGCGACGTGCGTGTAGGTGTTGAACGGGACGCTGCCGAAGCCGCTTAAGACTCTGAAGACGCTGCCTTGATTATACTCGATCTGGTTGTTGGCGAAGGTGATTGTGCCGTAGTGCTGCGCGTCGCCGTTGTCGTTCGAGACGACTTCCTGTCTTTGACCATCGTTCGCCGAGTGCGTCGGGCGCAGCCAGAAGTCCACGGTGTAGGTTGAGCCGGCGTTGATAGTCGAGTAAGTGACATCGCCTGTGCCGTCGAATTGGAAGGCTTGCGCGACCTTGCCCGCCGGGTATGTCACCCCACCGTTGACGCTTAAATCCTGCGTGTTATTGAGAATGTCCTGCGCGTTCCCATCGCCCGGCAGCCACGTGATCATGCCGGCGGGCGGCGTGACGCAGCCGGGCGGAGTGGGCGAGGGCGTCGGGGTGGGTGTAGGTTCAGCGTCATCGTTGGTAATCGTGCCCATGCCCTGTGCGTCGCTGACTGATGCGCCTGTGACGTTCGAGACGTTGACGAAGAACGTTTCATTCGGCTCGAACGCCGTGTCGCCGTTGACGACGACTGTGAAGGTGTAAGTGGTGTTGCCCTGTGCGATGGTCTGGCCGGTTAAGGTTTGCCCGACGTAATCGCTGCCGGCGTTGGCCGTGTTGTCTTGCGTACTGATGTCGAAGGTGACGCCGCCCGCGCCCGCCGGAGCCGAGAGGCTGACGGTAAAGACGGCATTGGTTGCCCCGCTGTTGCCTTCCGTCACAGTCGCATCACTAATGGACAACATCGGCGTCGGTGCGGGTGTCGGCGTCGGAGTTGGGGTCGGCGTCGGCGTGGGTGTCGGCGCGCAGTTGTTGCCGATGTAGCGCGCAAGTGCGAAGTCTATTGTGTTGGCGAAGTCCGCGCGTCCGGCAGCGATAATCTTGCCATCGGGTTGCACTAATACCGCATTTGCTTCGTCACGGTTCGGGCTGAAGGCGGTCGTCAGCTTACCGTCCATGTCGAACGAGGTGTCGAGCGAACCATCTGTGTTGTAGCGCGATAGGGAAAAGTCATTCCCGTTGGCACTGCTACCAAAACCAACGACCCCAGCAGCGACAATCTTCCCATCCCATTGCAATGCGGCTCCATATATTCCGTCATTGCTTGAGTTGAAATCAGTCGTAGTCTTACCACCGCTACCGAAGGTAGGGTCGAGTGCGCCGTTAGTGTTGTAACGCGCCAGTCCGAAATCATAGTTGCTGCCGTTGTAGGCATATCCGGCCGCGATAATCTTGCCGTCGGATTGGAGTGTGACCGCAGTTGCGGCACTGTTTGACCCAACGAGGGTCGTAACCTTGCCGCTCGTACCGAAGGTCGAATCGAGCGAGCCATCCGCGTTGTAGCGCGCCACCGCGAAGGCCTGGATGGAGAAATCTCCAGCCATTCCGGCAACGATAATTTTGCCATCCGCTTGCAGCGTGACTGCAAATGCTTGATCACGATCTGCGCCGAAATCGGTTGTGAGTTTGCCGTCCGTGTCGAACGAGGTGTCGAGCGAGCCGTCTGCGTTATAGCGCGCCAACGCGAAGTCGAACGACACGTTGGAAGCACCGCTGATGCCCCCGGCCGCGACAATCTTGCCATCCGGCTGTCGCGCGAGCGCAACCGCGAAACTCGAATTTGAGCCGAAGCCGGTTGTGACCTTGCCGCCAGTGCCGAAAGTCGGATCGAGTGAGCCGTCCGGGTTGTAGCGCACCAGCGCGAAGTCGAACGTGTTTCCGTTGGAGGCATTGCCGGCCGCCACGATCTTGCCATCAGGTTGCAACGTGACCGCACGTGCAAGAGCGCTGTCGTGGCCGAAGTCGGTCGTGACTAGGCCGCCGGTGCCGAAGCTGGTATCAAGCGAGCCGTCTGCGTTATAGCGCGCCAGCGCGAACACGGTTGTAACTGTCTGCTTAATGGTTTGAGCCAGTCCGGCCGCGACGACCTTGCCGTCCGGTTGCAGCGCGAGGGCAAAGATTGAGTCAAAGGTCGTGAAATCGGTCGTGACTAGGCCGCCCGTGCCGAAACTCGGATCAAGGCTGCCGGCCGCACAGGGCACGCAGTTGCCACCGATGTAGCGCACGAGTGCGAAATCCTGCTCCTGTGGGCCGACGGTAGTAAATCCGGCAGCGATGAGCTTGCCGTCAGGTTGCAATGCGACGGCTAATGCTTGGTCGCTGCTTGCGGAGCCGATGTCAGTCGTCACCTTACCGTCCGTGTCGAACAAGGTGTCGAGCGAGCCGTTCGGGTTGTAGCGGGCAACCGCGAAGTCAAGAGAGCTACTGCCGAAGGCTAGTCCGCCAGCGATGATCTTTCCGTCCGGTTGCACTGCGACTGCGCGTGCTTCGCCGCTGTTTGAGGCAAAAGCGGTCGTCACCTTGCCGTCCGTGTCGAACGAGGTATCAAGCGAGCCGTCTGTGTTGTAGCGGGCGAGGGAGAAGCTATAGCTGTTGCCGCTGAAGGTTCGCCCGGCAACAACGATCTTGCCGTCTGCTTGCAGTGCGGCACCGTATCCTTCGTCAATGTTTGAGGCGAAGTCGGTCGTCACCTTGCCGTCCGTGTCGAAGGTTGTGTCGAGCGAGCCATCAGCGTTGTAGCGCGCCAACGCAAAGTCATTTGCGCCGTTGATTTCAGCATATCCGGCAGCGACGATTTTCCCGTCCGGTTGCAATGCGACGGCACGTGCCTGCGTAGAGGAGCCTGAGCCGAAGGGAGTTACGACTTTACCGTCGGTGTCGAAGCTGGTATCAAGCGAGCCATTAACATTGTACCGAACAAGCGCGAAACCATAAGTGTTGCCTTCGAAACCAGTCCCGGCAACGACAATTTTGCCGTCCGGTTGCAGTGCGACGGCGAAGGCTCCGCCGGTGCCGCCGAAGAGGGATATGCCATCCGCCTTGCCGTCGTTGTCGAACGAGGTGTCGAGCGAGCCGTCCGGGTTGTAGCGGGCAACCGCGAAGCCTGTAGCTCCACCGAAAGCAGTTAAGCCGACAGCGACGATCTTGCCATCCGGTTGCACTGCGACGGCACGTGCCTCGTCATATCTGATTGAGTCGCCGAAGTCGGTCGTCACCTTGCCATCAATATCGAACGAGGTGTCGAGCGTGCCATCAGCATTGTAGCGTGCCAGCGCGAAGTCAACCGGGGAGCAACATGGATTTGGGTTGCCAACGGCAGCACGCCCGGCAACGACGATCTTGCCGTCCGGTTGCTCCGCGACGGCAAGTGCCGCGTCAGAGTCTGAGCCGAAATCGGTCGTGACCTTGCCGCCATTGCCGAATGTTATATCGAGGCTGCCTGCGCTCGTACATGAAGGCGCGGGGTCAATCTTGTAGGCGCGGCTACCCGCTCCGACCGACTGGCTGGCGTTCGTCGCGTCGACGTGGCGCGCGATGAAGCAGCAGGAAACGATAGCGAAAACGACCATAGCGACGGCCATAAGATAGCGCGCTTGTCCCAACACCGAGCGCCCACGCAGGGTGGCGGGCGTGAGGGATGTGTTCAACTGACGGTTCATCTCAGTTCTCCTTTTCAGTTATGGGGCGGTAATGGCAGCAGGCCGACGTGGTTTTACGTTTCGGTTCTACGCGGAAAGAATTTTTCAACTTGGCCTTCGCTCACATACGCGAGACCGAGCGGCGAAATGTGACACGACAGGCGAAAAATAATTTTGTAGCGGGCAGGTGTTTCCGCGTAGAATCAACGACGGACGCTTGGGAGGGATGAGCCTTCGGCAGCCGTGGGGAAAGCAGGACTGAAAGCAGCAATGGCAACGAATCCCAAAGACGTGCGGCAAAACTACTATTCGCTTGACGAATACTTCGCCCTTGAGCACGCGGGCGACGCGCGCTACGAATACTGGGATGGTGAGATTTATTGCATGAGCGGCGGCAGCCGCGCGCATGGGATCATTTCTGTCAATGTTGTTGTTGCGCTCGCAAACGGTTTGCGGGGCGGGCGGTGCAGGGCGTTCACTGCCGACACGGCCATCTGGACGCCGACGCTTCCGCCCTATCGTTACCCGGACGCGAGCGTGGCGTGCGGCGAGTTGCAGTTTAAGAACGTGCGCGGGGTTGACGCCCTGATCAATCCCGTCCTGATCGTCGAGGTGTTGTCGCCCAGTTCCGCCGCGCGCGACCACGAGGATAAGTTCGCGGCCTACCAAGCGATCACGAGCTTGCGCGACTACTTACTCGTCGCGCAGGACGTGGCGCGCGTGACGCACTACACGCAAAGGGCGGACGACGCATGGGCGCGGCGCGACACGGCTGACTTAGACGCTACGCTTCCGCTCGCTCAACTGCATTGCGAGTTGAGGATGTGCGACATTTACGAGGGCTTGACCTTCCCCGCCTGAGACTATGCCCGTCCCCGACCAGCACAGTACTGTCGGATGGGCATAGGTATCCGCGCTAATCTCCACGGCCGAGATTCGGGGCGAGACCAGATGAGCAACGAGCGGCAACACGAAGTCACGCAGATTCTGCACGACTGGAGCGGCGGCGATGCGAACGCACCGGCGCGACTGATGCCGTTCGTCTATGATGAGTTGCGGCGACAGGCGCGCGTCTTTCTCGCCCGCGAGCGCGGCGGGCACACCTTACAGCCGACGGCCCTCGTCCACGAGGCCTATCTCAAACTGGTCGATCAGACGCGCG
>JANMAD010000481.1:0-9976 GCA_031359515.1 Acidobacteriota bacterium
CGCGCGCCAAGCGTTGACGCCGATTCTTCCGCACCAAACGCAGACAGCTCTTGCGCGGCGGACTCAGTTCGCGTTGCGCGCCCGCTCTCATCTACAAACGAATTCGCGTGCGCGTCCGCAAACTGTTTGTCCGGCCGCGCATCTGCCTGTGTGCTGACATCACGTTCGCTGTTATGCTGCCCGTCGGATTCACTTGTGCGTAGACTTGCTAACTGGCCCTGTCCCATTTGTCCGTACTCATCTGCGCCGGTCTGCCGCGGTTGCGTGCCGGCAAATCCGCTGATCGGTGTGTCTACGTTTGCGCGCCCTAGCGAGTTCGTCGTTTGCGCGGCCGTGCTATGCGCGGCGGCAACGGCTGCATCGTGTCGCTCAGTGCCGCCACGCACGGCTGCGCTTGTCTTATCGTCGCCCCTGCTTAGCCACTGTTGGGCGGCCCGCGCGAAGGCTGCGGTGCGCAAGACGGCCGGCGCACGTTGCAGCATGAGACCGATGCCGAGCAGACACTGTTGCGCCGGAGACAACGTTGCGCTCCGGCTCTCCGGCACGATCTGTTGCCAGGGCGCATTGCCCGTGCGCGCCCTATCTCTGTTCTCTTGATCGGTTATTGACGAGCCGGGTCGCACCGGCATTTGCGTTAGACCACTGCCGGACAGGAGCGGCGTCAATTCGCGCAGGGCGAATCGTGTAAGCAGAGCGCCGAGCAGCGCAACGACATCATCGTTCGGCAACACGCGGGCAAAGGGCATTAAACTATTACGGCGCGCGAGGTGCGCGAGCGCGCCCGGCACGTACTCCGGCGCACGTCGCCAGAGAGCGAGCGGCGCGCCCGCCCGTTCGCGCGCCATGAAGTTGCTCTGCCACCACCAACACGCATGCACGCGCTCGGCGCACCAATCTTCGGCGAAGCAGGCCAACAACTCCGCGCGATCCGCGAAGACGACACACTCCGCCCCGGCCGGCACAGGCTCGCGCGCGGGCCGCGCCGCGCTGCTCAGTACACGATGGATCGCGTGCGCGGTCGCCGTCTCCCACGCGCGCACGCGGCGGCTATCAACCGCACTGCCGTTAAAAATATTTTCCGGCAGCGGAGCGCGCAAACGCTTGAGACACACGACCGCATGCGCGGGTAAATCCGGCGGGTGCAGATCGAGCGTGGCGACAGTGTTACGCAGACGTGCGGCCAGCAGCCCGGCGTCGCGCGCGTAGACGTTTGCGCGTAGCCGGCCGATGTAAGTCTGTCGTAGTTCCAAATTCATGCGCTCACCTGCGCCGCGTGCGTGGGCGCGGCCGACAGCGCGGGCCAACTTTGCGCCGCGTGTGCGCCCGCCGCGAGCAGCCGTGCGACCGCCGCGCCGATGGGCAAATCTGTGTGCGCCTCGAAATAGGTGAAGGCCGGCGATGGGTTGACCTCGAAGCAATACCATTCACCGGCGGGCGTCAGCCGCAGATCGATCCCGGCCAACGGCAAACGCAGCGCAACGGCCAACGTGCGACAACGATCTTCGATCTCGTGCGGCAGACGGCACGCGCGTAACTCGACACTTGCGCCCACCGGATAGCGATAATCAGTCGCGTCAGAGATCACTTCGCATGCATAGACTTCATCGCCGACGACGTGTGCGCGATGGTCGCGCCCATTGATGCACTGTTGAAATTGCACGGGGCAATGGCGCAGCCGCACGAAGTCCGCGCGTTGTTCGGGGCGCAAACGCGCGACGATGCTGCGCGTGCCGCTCGTTGACTTGTAGATGATCTCGCCGTGCCGCGCCCAGAACTCTTCGACCGCCGCCGCGTCGGTCGTCAACAGCGTATCGGGCACGCTGAATCCGTGCCGGCGGATCAGTTCGAGTTGATACGGCTTCGAGCCGTTCGACATCATCGCGCTCAGCCGGTTGACGACGAGCGCGGGCGTCAACTCCGACCATGCCGAGATGGCTTCGTCCACGGCCAAGGCGTGCCGCCACGCGGCACTCCGCGGCCCGGCCCGCTCGATAGCAGGCAGGCGGCGCGCATCGTAAGGGCGTATGTAAGCGGCGGTGATATCACACAGATTGATGCTGTGCGTGGGTGTGCGCACGTAGCCGGCGACCTCGGCGGCGCAGATGAGTTGCACGTCCGTGCATAACACCTCGCGCTGATCTATGACTACCGGCGTATGCCCGATCTCCGTCACCGCCTCATGCACGGCCTTGAGCAACTGCTCGTTGCCGATTCCCCAAAGCACGATCAACACGGCACACCTCCCGCGAGGCACGCGCGCACGGCCGCGCCGATCTCCGGCCCGGAGATGTCCGGGCAGGTGTTGATGCCGAGAAACGTCGCGCCCGCGCCCGCGCCATCGAAATAGACTCCGAGCAACGCCACGCCCGCCGCGTGGGCCAGCGCGCGGGCTTGTGCCTTAAGCTCGTCGGCGGCTACACCAAACGTGTGGCCGCCGACGACCGTCAACGTTGTCACGGCGTGCGCCTCATCTGGCGCATGCCGTGACAACGTTGACGGTTGCTCGTTGAGCGCGTGACAGTCTTGTATGAATGGGCGCACGGCGAGACCCGTCCGCGCGGCCAGTTGCAGCCATTTCGGCAAGCGCCAGCTTGGCCCGGTGAGCGATGCGGGCGCGGGCCGGTTCAGCACAGGGCAGCGTAAGGATGTCAGCCAGGCGAGCAGGAACGCGGACATCTCGCTCGCCACGTAGGCGCGCTCTCGCTCGGCGATGTGGGCCAACTCCGACTCCCAGACGTAAGGCAGACGTGTCAGCACGCCCTCGATCTCAGGTCCCGGCACACTGCGCCCGCCGACGACCGCCATCGCTTCATGTGGTGCGCTCAGGCGATGCCGCCACCCGGCGCACGACAGATCACGACTGGTCATGATGCCGATCTCATGCGCGCCCCCGCGCGCGGCGAATGCCTGCGCGATCTCGTCTCGTTGACTGGCGATGACGACAAACATGCTCGCCTCTTCTATGTCTTGCTCTTCGTGCGGCGCACGCGTTTCGGTTTGTGCGCGCCGCGCTCAACGCGGCTGTCTTCAGGTTTGGCCGGCGGTTGCTCCGCGTTCTTGATCGTGTGCTCGTCCACGTTCGGTCGTTCTTCGGGCTTGATGAACGGTTGCATCGCGTCCGCTTGCTCGGCCTGCGGGGCAATCGGCTGTCCGATACCTACGTGATGGATATTGCCGATAACACCGCCCCCCTCGACCGCCTTTACTACACCGCCGCCTTCGATGGCCTTGACTATGCCACCGCCTTCGATGGCTTTAACTGTGCCGCCACTCTCAACGGCCTTCACTGTGCCGCCTTCGACAGCTTTAGCTATGCCGCCGCCTTCAACGGCCTTAACTTCAGTAGTCTTCACCAAGCCGCCTTCGCCCGCGCTCTTCACGACACCGCCTTCAATGGCCTTAACCGTCCCGCCTTCGTTTGCAACTTTAACCGTCCCACCTTCGCCTGTAGCTTTAATTGTCCCGCCCTCGTTAGTGATTTTAACTGCCCCGCCCTCGTTAGTGATTTTGACTGTCCCGCCCTCGTTGATCTCTTTCGCCGTCTCTTTGACGAACTCCTTGCTTTCCTTCGCGACCTCCTTGGCGATCTCTTTCGCCGTCTCCTTCGCGATTTCCTTCGTGGTCTCTTTAGCAGTTTCCTTCACCGCTTCCTTCGCGATTTCCTTCGCCGTCTCCTTCGCGGTTTCTTTTGAGGTCTCCTTGGTTGTGCCTTTACCCTGTGGGGCGGGCACGCCCAATGTGCCCGCCCCGCCGCCGAGCAGGAAGCGTTGCAGCGGCGTGCTGTACAGCCCCCACACGAACGGCAAGCCCGCGAGTTGCGCGCTGCCGATGCCCTGAGCGTCGGCGGGCATGAGCGAGACGAGATAGTTGAAACTGACATTGCTCTTATCGGCGGGCACTACGCCGATGAAGGCGGCGTTGTCGCGCGTGCGCGTCGCATCGCCGAGCGCGTCCGCGCCGATGGCGGCGAGCGCGGACTTTGCATTGGTCTGCAACTGATCGCGATAAGCGTCGTGCGTCACGCCGCAGACCACGTCGTAGCGGCTCGTCTGCGCTTGCAGATCGCCGACCAGCCGGTTCGAGTCGGCCGGGTTGGCGAAGGTGTCGTAGAGACCGCGAAACTTGACGTTCAATGTCGGGTCGAGGATGACGAGATTGATGCCGCGCGCGGGCGGCCCCGCGAGCAGCGGCGCGCCGTCAAGAAAGATGCCGCCGCCCGATTCAAAGCCTGTGCCGAGCGCGAGCAAAGTGCGCGTGCCCTCAGCGAGCGGCCCCAACACAAAGCGGGCCGTGTTAGCGTTGCCGGCCAGCGCGTCGAGCCGGTCGAGAATCTGGTTGATGAGGTCGGACGTGATCAGATCGCCCGGAGCAAAACGTGTGGCCATGGACATTCCTCCTTAACTGAGCGCGACCGGCGCGAAGGCGTAGTTGCTGAAGTTGTAGTGATCGATGTCGAATCGCGCGCCCGCCGCATAGGGCGCGTGCGCGCTCGTGTAGATGTAATAGGGACGTATGCTCCCGCCCGCGTCCACCACGCGGTAGAGCCAGACGACGTTGCGCTCGCGCATGTCGAGCGGCGGGTAGCAGAGTGCCGCGTGGACGAGCGGCTCGACCTGCGCGCCGTTGATGAAAGCGGCCGGGCGCAGCGCTTGCCCGGCGAAAAAGTTTTGCGGGTTGAAGCCGGGCGCGCCGCCCACGCCGCGCGCCGGCAACAATCCGACCGGCGGCAGATACGCGAAAAACTGTGGCGCGCTCAGCGTTTCCAAATTCTGCTCGCGCTCGCGCGTCTCTCTGAGTTGTTCGGCGAACTGGCAAAAGCTCGCCTCCGCTTCACGCGCGCGTCGCGCGCCGACGAACGCGGCCCAACGCGCGCTCGCCAACGGCGCGACCAGACTACGCCGCACCGCCCACAGATCGACGAAGCGTATCCCTACGCTCGTCAAATAAATGAGCGCGAGCGGCACGTCGCAACCAGTCAACTGTCCTTGCGCACGCAACGCATCGAGCGCGCCGTAAGAGACGGCCGCGAGACTCGTGTTATCAGGATTGAAGGGATCGCGTATGAAGTCGGGCGTGCGGTCGTCGCCATAGCAGAGATGCGCGAGCAGGTTGCGCAGATGCGAGAGGCTGGCCGCATCGCTGTTGTTCATCAACGCGGCGAGGCGTGCGCGCGTCTCCACATTGATCCACTCGTTGTTATTCAGATCGAATTTGATGAGCCGGAACTGCACGCCCTCGACGCTGTAACGACTGCCGCAACCGGGACTCGTCAAAGCATTGCCGCCAAGGCCGCTCGCGAGCGCACGCTCGGCGAAGCCGGACGCGGGCGCAAGCGCGAGTAGATAGACGCCCGTGCCCGCCACTACTGTTGCTGTCACGGCTCCCTGCTCGCAGGGCGCGAACAATCCTGCCGCCGTGCTGGCCGCGTCACGCTCGCGCACGAGCGCGACCTGCATCGCCGTCGGCAACGCGAGCGCTTGCCCTGTCTCGTTCAACGCCAACCCGGCCGCGACGTTGACCACCGTTGCGCCGCCGGCCGTGTCGCCGCGCTCGACCGTCAAGCCCCAGACGATACCTGCGCCGGCCGCGCGACCGAGTTGCTGCCGTTGCTGGCGCGCGGCCGTCTGTTCTGTGCGTAGGTCTTCGGCCGAGAGCAGCCGCCCGTTGAAGAAATTGGTGTTGCGTATGCCGCCTTGCAACAGCGGTTCAAGCAGTTCGATGCGATCCATGACGTTCACCCGATCAGGCGGCCGAAGACGAACGGCGCGAACGCGGTCACCGTCTTGCGCCCGTCGAAGCCGACGAAGTTGAGATTATTTCGCTGCACGTAGTCCGACATGCTCATATCGCCTACGCCCTGTTGCTGCACGCCGATGAGCGACAACTCGAAGAGGAAACGCAACTGTGGCGCAGCCCGGTTAATCTGGAAGTCGAACACGTTGCGCACGGTCTGCGGTCTGATGGTGAGTTGCAACGGCTCAATAAAAACAGTCGCCGCATTAGCACTCTCGGCCAGCGCCCGCACCGCGTCAACCGTGAGGCGGGTAATCGCCACCCGATTCTCCGGCGCGTCTAGATTGAACCAGAGGCGATAGACCGGCGGGTCTAACGTGGCGATGCCGATGGTAACGAACGGCAGCATGCGCCGCAGGTCGGCTTGCGGCGCGGCCGGCGCGTTAGGCCGCCATTGCAACTGCGACTGATCCCACGTGAGCACATCGCCCGCGTTCGGCACGGCATTGCTGACCGTGCGCGTCTGCAAACGCGCGACTGTTGGAGCAGGATACGTGCCGGCCAGATCGCCGCCGGCCGCCCCCGTCGGCGCGCCGCCGCCACCCACCGGCGGCTGCGCGGCGATCCAACGCCCGCCTTGAAAAGTGAGCACCTGACTCTCTTGCGGCGTCGGCGCGGCCACGTCCGTGAGATCATCAAGCCTGATGGCGTTGACGCCGAGATAAGCGGAGAGCGTCTGCCCATCGCGGTCGAGCATGTAGGTATTGCCATGCTCGTTGAGCGCATCGAGCAGCGGGCGCGGCAGGCTCGTCAGCTCTATGATCCGCGTCGCGTCGAAGCGCACGGCGATGCGACTCAAGGGCGCGAGCGGCCCCGTCAGTTGTAGATCGAAGACGTTGAGACCGGGCGCAATGCGCGTGACGTTGGCGGGTTGCGCGGCGATGGGGTTCGGCGTCTCGCTGGCTTCGATCCGTATGGCCGCGCCCGGCACATCGAGTATTTGCGGATGATGCAACCATGCACGGATGATGGTCGGGCGGCGTTGGTAGAGCGTGGCAAACGTGTGCGCCGCTTCCGTCTGGGTAGGTGGCGGCCCGGCCGGCGGGCTTAGCACTTGCATGATGCTCGCCGCTTGATCGAACCGCGCGCACAGCAACCACTCTTGCAACATGCGCAGGTGGAGCAGAAACGGCCGCCGTTCTTCATCCTTACCGACAGCCAGCGCTTCGTTCAAACGCCCATCGGCCGCGAGCGGCACTGCCAACTCCGCGAGCAGCAGCGCATCATCACTTGCTGGCGGCGTGGCCACGTCTCCTGCGTCACAAGCGGCCGGCTGATCCAGATTCGCGGGCCGCCAACGCGGGCGCAACTCGGTTGTCCACACTCTGAAGGCCGCGCGCAGATAACGACAGGCATCCGCCGCCGGGATATGCGCGACAGCAACCGGCGCGATGGGTGAGGTCAGATCGTGCATGAAGTCGGGCGGCGAGCCTGCGGGCGGCGAGAGCAGTGGTGTCGCTGATTGCCTGAGCGTATCGAGAAATGCGCTCAAGTCGGTGACGGGGCCGGGCGCGTCCGTGATCTCTACGTGATCATTGAGCCACTTGATGAAATCGCGTAGCGCGTCTTCCTCCGTCTGTGCGGGCGGGTCGAAGCGCAGTTCAAGCATGAAATCGTCTTGCAGCCGCGAGGGCGCGGTCGCGGTCTCTTCGCTGCGGCACGGCTCGCCGGGAATCGGCACACGATCCGTCGGGCAGTCGCGATAACACAATACGACGTAGAGTCGCAGCGGCCCGTGCGGCGGCGCGCCGACGCGCTGTTTGATCCGCTCGACGTTCTGCTCGCTGGCGAGCCACTTGGTCAAGCTCGCGCATTGTGCGGGCGCAACCCGGATCAACTGTCCGCGCGGACTGACGGCCGCGCCCGGCGAAACGATCACTTCGGTGTCGCCGGTAGCATTGTTTTTCTCGATGGAGACGGCGAGACCCGCCACCGTGCCGTAGCCCACACAGTCGCGCGCGAGCCAACGGTCGCGGCCCGCGAGATAGGCGAACTCCTGCGTGAAGTCGTCCACGCCCAGCACCATGCCAAACGCATAGTTGACGTGCTTGGACGGATCGGCCGTGGCCGTAGCCGGCGTGGCGAGGCGCGCGGTGAAGCTATTCATGATCGGGTCTCCTCAATCCAACTCTGCCTGTTGCGCTGACCAATGAGCGATGCTGTCAGCAACACTCACCCTCTACCCAAAACTTGTCGCTCCGCCACATTCTGTGGGTGACCGGGCGCGAGATAACTCTCGGCCAGATGCTCTTGCCCTAGCACGAGCGGCGGCAGCAAACCCGGCGCGCGACTGCCCGCATCAAGCACTGTGTCGTCGCCAAGCCGCACGCCGCCGACGCGGAACATCGCCCAATAGAAGCGCACGTCGAACACTGTGTGCGCCGGCTTTTCCAACTCGATGATGCGCGTGGTCAATTCGCGCAAGCGTGTATGCTCGGCCGAGTCGAACGTCTCGGTCTGGCGCATGGGCAGCAGCACGGTGAACTGGTGCGCCGTGCGCCGCATCGCCAGCACCACGTTCTCGAACTGCGCCAAGTCGGCCGCCAACGCACCTGTCGCACCGGTAACGTTTGGCAGCGGCACTTCCGCGAACGAGGCCCAACGTGTGCCGTGCGCGCCGGCGAGCGCGCCGATGTGTTGATAGCGGCGCGCGAGAAAATCGCGCCACACAGGTACGAACGCGCCAGCGGAAGTCGCCGCTCCCTCGTCCGTCGTATCGCCGAAGAGGACGGCGGGCGCGCGGCGCGTGCGAAACTTTTCGATCAGCCGGATGCTCTGCGGGCGTGTGTTGCGCGTGGCTGAGTCTGTCAACGCCTCGTCGGTGAAGGCGGTCTCGTCAACGCATTCGTCGAGCGCGAGCCGCAGCGCAAGCTCTAAGCCGTAGCTCGTGCCGCGATAGCGGAAGAAGAAGTCGGCGTGCTTGATAAAGAGGCGGCGCTTCGTTTCGTCCCACGCCGGATCGAGCGCGACACCAAGCCAACCGGCCAGCCAATCGAGCACGTCCGCCGGTGCGCTACGCACGTCGAAGAGCATCTGCACGGCCGCGATCTTGTCTTCGAGCGACGTATAGAGACCTTCGAGATTGGCGAGGAAGCGATCAAGGAACGACGCCGATTGTTCGTCCTCCCGATAGACGGCCGGCAAATAATGATTGAGATAAGAGAAGCGCGGATAGTAAGCGCGCAGGGCACGCAGACGCGGCGTACTGCGCCCCGGCCCTGAGAGACGCAGGCGCAGTTGCAAGAAGCGTCCGCGTGCGCGCTGGAATAACAACTCCCAAGTGCCGTCGCCCTGTGTGCGCGTCTGCGCCTGTTCGGCGCGTGTGCGCTTTTGCCCGCGTGCGAATGGCAATTCCGAACCGTCGCCGCGCAGGTAGAAGCGCGGCTCGGCAAGCCAACGTGCGTTGGCCAGCTCATGCAAATCGTTCGCCGCGCGCGTCCACACTTCAACCTTCGTCTCGGACGGGATGCAGGCGTCTAGCAACAGACGATGCCACACGCAATCCGGCTCGCGTCCGTCGAAGACGTGCAGCGGCGCGAGCGGCGTCTCAATCGTCGTCGCGGCGACGTAGCGCGGGCGGCGTTGCTCGACGAGCGGAATCCAACGGTCGGCGAAATCGTAATAAGCGTCCGTGCCGGCCGTGCTAAGCCCTTTGCCGCCAAACAGACGCATCGGCAAATATGCCGGCACGGGATCGAGCGTGAACTGCCCGTCCGCTTGCGCCCACGCGACATCGAAGGCGAACGCCTGCTCACCGTCCGCGCCGACGACGTGAAGGCGATCCGGCACAAGCCCGCGCGTGTCCTCGTGGCCCGGCACGAACGTCATGTCATACCCGACGAGCCGGAAGTCGGCGCGCTCCGGCTGTTCGATCAACGTCAACATCCCCACGGTCGAGACCGCAGCACTGAGCCGTGCGCCCGCGCGATAACGATGAATGTCTGAGAAACGTGCCCCTACACGATAATCAAGCAGCAGCACCGAGCCATCGGGCAACGCCTCGATAGCGACCGGATCATGCAGGTCGAGCGGCGCGGCCATGTCCGCCGAGATCGCTTGCGGCGGCACACACTGACGCGCCGTGTGCGCTGCGGCGGTCGAGAGATCGAGTGCGCGAAAAATTTCTACGTGCTGCGTAGACTCAGGCGGTGAGAGCGGCGCGGCCATGTTGACGACGTTGAAG
>JANMAD010000482.1:0-4894 GCA_031359515.1 Acidobacteriota bacterium
GTCTCGTTGCGCAGTTTGATTTTGGTCGAGAGGCGGAAGTCGCCGGTGTCGTTCGCGCCGGTCGCGCCGGGCGCGAGGCTGAGCGGGATCGCCGATGCTCCGCGCCGATTGATGCTCAAGAAGTTTTGCACCACGCCGTCAATTTGGAATTCGACGTTCGGCGACAGGCCGATGTTGACGCCGACGACGCCGACGCGCGTCAGATCGCCGCTCAGCCCGGAAAGGGGAAACTTCGCGTTCTGAAAGAAATCGATCCCGACCTGTAAGCGCACGCTGCCCGGCGGAATGATGTCCACGTCCTCTGTGATGAGCGGACGTTGCTGCGCGGCGGCAAGCGCGGCCATGAGCAGCACGACGAGACCGACGCAACAACAGCGGGCAATGATTCGACAATGCAATAACATGATGACTAGCAGACTAAGCTCTCAAGTTTGAAGACGCGCGGATTGTAGTGGTCGCGCTTAGGTAAGGTCAACTGTTATGTTTTGTAGACCGGATTTATTCATGCTTGAATCTCAGGTGTCGGGCTATTAACCACCGAGACACAGAGGGCACGGAGGATGCACAGAAGATCATTCCGGCTCTGTGCCACCTCTGCGTCCTCTGTGTCTCGGTGGTGCGCTGCAATATTCGCTACACTCAAGCATACATAAACCTTACCCGTTGCGGCAGATTCGTTGCTCAATACCACGGCGCAAAGGAAAATGGAAGAAACGTCAGTCCGCCTCCGTCCAACGAGATGTAGTCCAGCGCGGAGGGATAGATGGAGCCACAGCCCCGTATGAGCGACCGACAGATTGATGCCGGCGTGATCGCGTCCTGCCAGCAGGGCGACCGCGAGGCATTCCGGCTGCTCTTCGAGGCTTACAAAGATCGCGTCTATTCAATCGCGCTCTACTTTTTCGGCGGCGACGCGGCGCAAGCCGCGGACGTTACGCAACAGGTCTTTCTCAAACTCTTCAGCAAGATCACGCAGTTTCGCAACGAGGCCGAGTTCACCACCTGGCTCCACCGGCTGACGATCAACGCCTGCGTGGACGAGCAACGCAAGCTGCGCCGCCTCGCGCAGTTCGATGAGACTGACGTTCTAACGCGACCACATACGGGCGCTGCGCAGGATGAAAAATTCGCACGACAAGAACGGGCCACGCGCGTGCAAGCGGCGGTGGCCGAGTTGAAACCAAAACTCCGCGTGGCCATTTTGTTGAAGTATTTCGAGGGACTTTCTTACGAAGAAATGGCAGAGACGCTGCAATGCTCGAAGGGCACGGTCGCGTCGCGGCTCAATCGTGGGCACAAGGCGTTAGCGCGGCGTTTGGGGTCTATGCGCGGCGCATTCGGGCAAGGAGATTGAGAAGTAAAGAGATGTTTCGCCAACACGTCAGTCAAGATTTATCAGCTTACTGTCACGACGAGCTTGCGCCGCACGTTGCGCGCCGCGTCGCCGAACATCTACTCGCCTGCCCGCATTGCCGCAGTGAGTATGAAGAGATCAAACTCGGCGTCGCGCTCGCGCGTGAACTGCCAATAGCGTCCGCGCCCGACACGCTCTGGCAAAACATCGAAGCGGCGCTCGCACAAGCAACCTCGCAACCGGCGGCTGTCGCGCAACCGACGCGAGCGCGCTTCGCTCTCTTCGCTAACTGGTATCGCATCACTGCCGTAAGTTTTGCCGCGCTCATCGTCTGCGCGCTCGTGGGCGGCTGGCTCTACCTGCGTCCGCCCGCGCCCGCGTGGGACGTGGCGCGGCTGGCCGGCGCGCCGCGCATCGGCGCAGAGCGCATTGGCGCGACCGGCCGGCTCGCGGTCGGCGAATGGTTGGAGACGGACAGTAATTCGCGCGCACAGATCAAAGTCGCGCGCATCGGGCAAGTGGACATCGATCCGGGCACGCGCGTGCGCCTCGTCGAGACACGCGCGACTGAGCATCGGCTTGAGTTGGCGCGCGGCACGCTGCATGCCCGCATCTTTGCGCCGCCGCGCCTGTTCTTCGTGGACACGCCATCGGCCGTCGCCGCCGATCTCGGCTGCGCTTACACGCTCGAAGTGGACGACGCGGGGCGCAGCCTGTTGCACGTGACGACCGGCTTCGTCGCGCTCGAACGGGGCCCGCGCGAATCAATCGTCCCGGCCGGCGCGGCCTGTGCGACCACGCCGGGCACGGGGCCGGGCACGCCCTACTTTGAAGATGCCAGCGACGATTTTCTCAACTCGCTCGCCCGCTTCGATTTCAAACAAGGTGGCGATGCCGCACTCAATACGGTGCTGACGCAGGCGCGCGTGCGCGACACACTCACGCTCTGGCATCTGCTGCCGCGCGTGGACGAAGTCCAGCGCACACGTGTCTATGATCAACTCGCAAAATTATCGCCGCCGCCCCAGGACATCACGCGCGCCGGTGTCCTAAGTCTCGATGAGCGTATGCTCACGCGCTGGAAGAACGATCTGGAGAACAAATGGCTGGACGAGAGTTTTCCGACCGTGCGCAAAGCGTGGCGCTATCTATGGCAATAAGCCAACCAGCTTTCAACGGGAGGTCGTAATGCAAGCATCAATGTTGCTGCCGCGTGAAGATCGGCGCACGTTCATCAAGCGCCTGTCGCTGCTCGTGGCCGCCATGCCCCTCGCGTCACTCGGCGCGTGCGCGCTCAGAGGCGACACGGAAACAGCGCACGCGCGTGCGCAGACACAAAATTGGCAAGGCGCGGCCGACGCGCCCGCAAGCGTGTCCTGGCGCACCACTATCACAAGACCGGATGAGCCGGGTGAGCCATTGCTCATGTCGGGTCGCATCTTTCAATCCGACGGCGTGACGCCCGCGCAAGGCGTTACCCTTTACGTCTATCACACGGACGCGACCGGCTATTACAACCAGCCCAACAAGCTGCCCGCACGTCTGCGCGGCTGGATGCGCACGGGCGCGGACGGGCGTTACGAGTTCCGCACGATCAAGCCCGCGCCTTATCCCAAGCGCGACTTCCCTGCCCACATACACCCGACACTGTCCGCGCCCGGTTATCCCGAATACTGGATTGACGATTATTGGTTCGCGGGCGATCCGCTCATCACCCCTGCCAAACGCGCCACATTAACGGGACGCGGCGGCTTCAATCCAATCGTCAATCTCACGCGCACAGACGGCGTGTGGTATGGCCAACGCGACATACGCCTTGCGCACGTGCCGGCCGGCGGCGGGTAAAACGTGGACTCTGCGCACGTGTTAAGTGATGCAAATACGCTGAACAAATAGAGACGGAAAAACATCATGTACCGTCACCGATTTATCTTTATTGCATTGCTTGCGCTCATCGCGTGTGCCAAAGCGGCGCAGGCGCATCCGGCGTCGGGCATCGTTGTTGACCGCGCCGGCCAAGTTTATTTCAGCGACCTCGAAACGATCTGGAAACTCGATGCGCAGGGCAAGCTGTCGGTCGTGCGCGCGGGCGTGAGCGGACGGCATGTGCATGAATTGATGTTGGATGAGGCCGGCAATCTCTATGGCGCGGACATCAGTTACGACGCGCCGCGCTGGATCAGTGCCGTCTGGCAAATCACTGCGCCCGGCAAATTCTCTTACCTACTCGCACCGACCGACAATCCACCGCCCGGCATGAGCCTCTGGCGCGACCGGCAGGGCAACATGTATCTGTTCGAACAGAACAATCACACGAAACAAGAGACGCTACTGCTGCGGCGCACGCCCGACGGCACGGTGACGACGCTCGCGGGCGGTCGCTTCGGGTTCGCCGATGGGCAAGGTGCTAAGGCGCAGTTCAGCAGCGTCGGCGGGATGGCGTGGGGCGCGGACGGTGCGTTGTACCTCACGGATGGCACGGCGGTACGCAAGGTCAAGATGGACGGCACGGTCAGCACACTTACGCGCGCACTCGACAAACAGCCGCCGGCTGCGCAGCCGGTCAGCATGGGACTGCATGCCAGTGTCATGGGTTTGACGGTTGATGCGCGCAACAATGTCTACGCGGCCGATTACGGCAACCGGCGCGTGCTGAGCATATCGCCTGATGGGCGGGTCATGTCGGTAGCGCACGCTGAAGCGCCCTATTCACCGACGGGCGTGGCGATAGCGGCGAACGGTGATCTGTACATGCTGGAAGTCGGCTTCACCCCACCCACCACGTACACGGGGCCGCGCGTGCGCCGTCTCTCTCCCGATGGGCAGATTGTGGTGCTCGCTGAGATCGGCCAAGCGCAACCTACGGGAATTGAGTTGACCGCGCCCAAACAGAACGGCACGCCGCGCGATGAGGCCACGCCTGGCGACACAGAGGTAGCCGCAACGCAGACGACTGCACGGCAAGGTGTGAAGCTCAGCCTTCTTTTCATTGGTCTTAGTCTGCTCGTCGTCAGCGCACACGTCTGGCGCAAGCGTTGATCTATCGCGCCAGTGCAAGCACACATCCCTGTTCTTTTTCATTCCGAGTGTGATGGAAGATTGCGTCGCATACCTTCGTCTAAATGTTGTGCGTTAAACGGAGGCACTGGACATGAAAAGATTCTTGAAGTGGACGGCGATTGGGCTGGCGTGCGGTTTTCTGTTGATGCAGTTCTCACGCGCGGCGAAGACGAACCCATTGGCGGACGAGTCGCGCACGCTTGAAGCGCGGCTGCACGTGCCGCCCGAAGTGCAAACGATCCTCGCGCGCTCATGCGCTGACTGCCATTCAAACAGCACGCGCTGGCCTTGGTACAGCAACGTTGCGCCCGTCTCCTGGTGGCTGACCGATCACGTGAACCACGGCCGCCGGCACATGAACTTCTCCGATTGGGCGCGCTATGATCAAGCTGACGCCGACCAAGTGCTCAACGATATATGCAAGACGGTCAAGCAAGGCTTCATGCCGCTCGACTCATACACGTTGATGCACCGCGCCGC
>JANMAD010000538.1:0-12799 GCA_031359515.1 Acidobacteriota bacterium
GGAAACGCGGCAGCGTCCCGCGCAGCCAGATATAGAGGAACAGAAAGAAGATGACCTTGCCGAGAAAATAGAAGATGCCGAGGATGGGCAACGTAGCCACGCCGGGGCCGTTCCAACCGCCGAGAAACAGCGTCGTCGCCAGCATCGAGACCGTGAACATGTTGACGTACTCGGCCATGAAGAAGAGCGCGAACTTCAACGCGCTATATTCGGTGTGAAAGCCCGCGACCAGTTCCGTCTCCGCTTCCGGCAGATCGAACGGCACGCGGTTCGTCTCTGCGATAGCCGAGATCAAGTAAATGATAAAGCCGAGGATCTGTGGCGCAGGCAGCTTGAAGATATTCCACTGTAAACCAAACCAGCCGCTTTGCTGCTCAACAATACTGTAAAGATCAAGCGAGCTAGAGAGCATAACGACGCCGATGAGGCTCAAGCCGAGCGACAACTCGTAAGAGATCAACTGCGCGGCCGAGCGCAGCCCACCCATCAAACTGTACTTGTTATTCGACGACCAACCCGCGAGCGCGATGCCATAGACGCCGACCGACGTGATCGCCAGCACGTACAGGAGCGCCACGTCGAAGCGCGCAACGACGAGCGGGAACGAGATGTTGGTGAAGGGAATGTGAATTTCCGGGCCGAATGGATAGACGATGATCGGCATCAACGCCGTCGTGATCGCGATGATCGGCGCGAGCACATAGATGAAGCGCGTTGATTTATCGGGGATGATCTCTTCTTTAAAGATGAACTTCAAAAGATCGGCGAACGGTTGCAGGATGCCGCCTGGGCCGGCGCGATTTGGCCCGACGCGCCCCTGGATGAAGCCGAGGATGCGCCGCTCCGCCAGCACCGTGTACGCCACGATCATCAGCACCCCGACGAACGCGACGCTGATGCCGATTAGCTGAAAGGTGCCCCGCAAGAGGGTCGGCTCGACGTGATTGTTCAGCCAGTCCATAGAAATGCGTCCGTTGTCCGTTGTCCGTGGTCAGTTGTTCTCTGTGTCGTTAGTTGTCGGGTGCATCTTCAGCATGCAACACACGCGAGACGCACAACGCACAACTGACCACGGACAACGGACAGCTTTTCAATCTCCTGCGGCGGCGACAGTTGCGCGGCGCAACTCAGGATCAACCGTTAGCTGATAAAGCGGCGAGATGAGCACGCTCGGCGGTTTCGGGTTGCCGGCATAGAGCAAGGGGAACTGCGGTGTCTTGCCCGTCAGCGTGCCCGGTTTGAATAATTCGTGCCCGACCGGCGGCGTCTCCATTTGCTTGGCGGCGAGCGCGCTCATACGCCCGACACTCTGTCTTAAATCTTGCAGCGCGCTCGACGTATCTATCTGTCCTGCGAGTGCGTGTTGGGCCTGTACCGGTTTGCTCTCATCCTTCAAGAGCGGAAAACGCAAACCTGCATAGGCGGGCACGCGCTCGGCCAACTCGCGGAAGATTGCGCTGGCGGACATTTGAAAACCGAAGTCCGCATTGAGCGCGGTCGCGAGCGCGGCCGTGATCATCCAGTCAGGGCGCGCTTGATGCACGGGCGGGATCGATTGCCGCAGGCGTTGCACTTGCCCCGCGTTGTTCGTGTACGTGCCGTCTAGCTCGGCAAACGAGGCGGCGGGAAAAACAACGTCGGCGAGCGCGGTCGTTTCGGTCTGGAACAATTCCTGCACGACGACGAAATCGAGTTGCGCGAGAGCCTCTGCGCGCCCGCGCAAATGTTCGGGTAGGAGACTGCCGGCGATGTAGATGGCGCGCAAACCCTGTCCAGCCTGATCGAGTAACTGTGCGACGCTCAGTTTATCGTTCATCAAACCGATATCGTGAACGCCGACACTGTTATTGAAGAGCGGCAGCGGATGGAAGAGAAAGCGGCGGCCTTCGCGTGTGCCAAGTGTTTGTGGCAACTGTGCCAACACCGCATGCGCCGCCGCGCTCAACTCACCGCCGAACAGCAACACGCAATCGCCCTGCGTCTCGTCTATCATGCGCCGCACATCTGCCAGCGCACTCGCTGCGACGCCGAGTTTGCCGGCCGCCGTCTCATCGTCTGCCGTGCCCGCGAGCGCCAGCACGACAGCATCTTCCGCGCCCGGATTAATATGGATGAACTGCGCCGCCTGTTCTTTTAAGCGAATCGGCACGCTATTGAAGATGACGAGCCGCGCGCCGCCGTTTCTAACCGCCTGACGAATATATCTGCTGGTCAACGGCTGCAACTCTTCCGGTTCGCCGCCGATCAGGATGATCGTTTTGGCGTTGCGTATGTCGCGGTGCGTGGCGAGCGGCGCGCTTAAATTCGCGAAGAAGGGCGCGAGCGAGAAGGCATCGGACGCAGTAAAATTCTCTGTGCCGATCACTTCGCGCGCAAACTTCAACAGGGCGTAGTTTGCTTCGTTCGAGATGCGCGGGCTGCCGACGATGCCGAAGGCGTCCGCACCGTGCGCCTCGCCGATGGCGCGCAGCCTATCGGCGGTGTGCTGGATAGCCTCGTCCCAAGTCGCGGGCACGAGTCGGCCGCCTTTCTTATAGCGGATGAGCGGCGTGCGTATGCGCTCCTCGTGATTGACGAACGGGTGCGCGAAGCGGCCTTTGATACAGAGGAACTCGCCGTTGATGCCGTCCACGTAACGGTCGCGCGCCACCGCGCGCATCACTTCGCCCGCGCGTGCGCCGAGCGACATCTGGCAACCGTCGGAGCAGAACGTGCAGGTCGTGATCGTCTGCGCCAACTCCCACGGGCGCGCTTGATGGCGATAAGTCGCATCGAGCAGCGTGCCGGTCGGACAGACCTCGATGCAGTTGCCGCACTGCGAGCAGTTGAGCCAGCCGTCATACGTGCCGATGACAGTGTGCGCGCCGCGCCCGCCCGCTTCAATCGCGTCCTCGCCCATCCACTCGTCGCAGACGCGCGTGCAACGTTTACACAAGATGCAACGCTGCGGATCGTTGGCCACGACGGGCGAGAGGAATTTCTCCGGCGCGTAATTCTTCTTCTCGCGGAAGCGCTCTTCCAAGCCGCCCCAATCGAACACCATCTCCTGCAACTCGCACTCGCCGCCGCGATCACAGACCGGGCAATCGAGCGGATGATTCGCCAGCAGGAACTCGACCATCGCGCGCTGCGCCTTCTCGATCTCCTCGCTCTCGGTCGTGACGATCATGCCGTCGGTGCAAGTGATCGTGCAGGAGGTTTGCAACTTCGGCATCTTCTCGATGCGCACGAGACACATGCGACAAGAGGCTTGCAGCGCGAGATCGGAGTAATAACAGAAGGACGGAATGGCGTGCCCGTTCGTGCGGCACACATCAATCAACCGCGCGCCCTTCTCGACCTCGTAGGCGTTACCGTTAATCGTGACTTTGATCAGGTCTGTTGGCATATCTTAAAGTTTGGCCCGCCGCGGCGTATATCATGAATCACGGGTTCTTTGAGATGATTCTTTCCACAACATTGATTAATGCGTTGAGGCGCTCATCCGTCTCAGCAGTTTTCTCGGCTAACGCTTTAATCTTTTCATCAGTGGCAGTGGACATCGCCTTGAACTGTTCGCCGTTTGCTTTAATCTGTTCGCCGTTTGCAGCGATTTCCCGCTCATGAATCTCTGCGAGGACGAGCAACGCCGCGATGCCTTCTGCGTTACGGGTGAGCTGCGCATCGACCTTGCTCATGCGCGCTTCCGCCTTGGCGTGATTCTCTGCAAAAATGGCCTGCTGCTCAATCACAGTGTTCAGCAAATTGCGCAGGCGCACGTATTCCTCTTCCGACATATTAAAACTCCTGCCAGCGTCGGCCCCTAAGCAGTCGTCATTTCAACTTGCCTAACCAGCGGCGTTAAATGCTTTCTGAAATCGTCGGGAAACTTTTTGATCGCCGACTGGATCGGCCACGATGCGGCGTCGCCGAGCGGGCAGAACGATTTGCCTTCAATGTTGTCGCAGATGTCGAGCAGGAGTTGCGCGTCTTCGGGGCGACCCTCGCCGTTGGCAATGCGTTTGAAAACTTTGACGAGCCAGTCCGTGCCTTCGCGGCAGGGCGTACACCAGCCGCAGGATTCGTGTTTATAAAACTCGGTCAGGTTCTTCGTCGTCTCGAACACATCAACCGTATCGTCCATCACCATGAAGCCGCCCGAGCCGACCATCGAGCCGCCCGTGACGATGCCTTCATAATCCATGCGCACATCTTTGCCGATGATGTCTGCCGCGGGCATGATATAGACGCTTGAGCCGCCGGGAATGACCGCCTTCAGTTGTCGCCCGTTGGCGATTCCTTGACAATCCTCCATGATGAACTTCTCCATGTCGTCGTAGCCCATCGGCAGTTCATAGACGCCGGGGCGTTTGACGTGACCGGAGACCGACCAAAGTTTTGTGCCGCCGCTCTTCTCCGTGCCGAGTTGTTGATAAGCCGCGCCGCCCATGTTGATGATGTCTGGCACGGCCGTCAGCGTCTCGACATTGTTGACGACGGTCGGCGAAGCGTATAGACCGGAGACGGCGGGGAAGGGCGGCTTCATACGCGGATGCCCACGCAAGCCTTCGAGCGAACTCAAGAGCGCGGTCTCTTCGCCGCAGATGTACGCGCCCGCGCCCGTGTGCGTATAGACCTCGCAAGCGAAGTCCGTGCCCATGATCTTCTCGCCGACGAGACCGGCGGCGCGGGCTTCGGCAATAGCCGCGTCCATGATGTTGATGAGATAGCGATACTCGCCGCGCGTGTAGATATACGTCGCCTTCGAGCCGAGCGCGTAGGCGGCGATCAGCATGCCTTCAATCAACATGTGCGGATCGCGCTCCATTAGATAACGATCCTTGAACGTGCCCGGCTCAGATTCGTCCGCATTGCAGACGACGTACTTAGGTTTCGGCGAATCCTTCGGCACGAAACTCCACTTCATGCCCGTCGGAAAGCCTGCGCCGCCGCGCCCGCGCAGAGCAGACTTCTTGACCTCGTCGATCACTGCGCCCGGCGACATGCCGTCGAGGACTTTCTTCAACGCCTCGTAGCCGCCATTGCGCCGGTACACGTCTAGCGTCTCCGACCGCTCAAGCGACACGCGCCGGAGTTGCAAAGGCTCACAACCGATTGCTCCGATGAACATACTCATTGAACTTTTACAGTGAACACATACTCGTCGCGTTGGCAGCGATCAAGCAGTTCGTCAACCTTTTCCGGCGTTAGGTTCTCATGATAGTCGAAACCGAGTTGTAGCATCGGCGCAGTGCCGCACGAGCCGAGGCATTCAACTTCGGAGAGCGTAAACCGCCCGTCGGCGCTCGTCTCACCCGACTTGATGCCGAGATGCTTAGCGCATTGCTCTGTAATTTCCCCTGCGCCCATGATCTTGCATGAGAGCGTGCGGCAAATCTGGATGTGGTACTTGCCGACCGGCTGCGTGTAGAGCATCGAGTAGAAGGTGGCGACCTCCCACACATCCGTGATGCGTATGCCAAGTCTGTCCGCGAGGTATGCCACGCCCGGTTTGTCTAACCAGCCGCGCTCGCGCTGCACGATGAACATCAACGGCAGGATCGCCGAACGCCGCCGCTCCGCCGGATACTTCGCCAGATGTCCATCAATCTCCGCCTCGACCGCAGGCGAGAAGCGCGCGATCTCGGCCGGCACTTTCGCCCCTTGCGGCAGCGGGTTATTGGGCGTGAATTGCTCACTCATAAAGAAGCTGTTAGCGATTAGCTGTTAGCCGTTAGCTAAAAGCAAAAGCTAATAGCTAAACGCTAACAGCTAACGGCTACCTATCTATTTCTCCCAACACGATGTCAATCGAGCCGATGACGGCGACTACGTCGGCGATCATTTCGCCTTCGCACATGTGGGGCAGTGCCGAGAGGTTGACGAAACTGGGGCCGCGAAAATGCACGCGCGCGGGCTTCGGCCCGCCGTCGGATTTAATATAGACACCCAACTCGCCCTTCGAGCCTTCGATGGCGTGATAGACCTCGCCTGCCGGAACGTTGAAGCCTTCGGCCACGATCAGGAAGTGATGGATAAGCGCGTCCATGTGCGTCTTCATCGCTTCGCGGTCGGGCAGCACAACCTTTGGCGCATCGGCTTTAACTGAGCCGGGCTTGAGCCGGGCTAAAGCCTGCACCGCGATCTTGTGCGACTCCAACATCTCGCGCATGCGCACTAGATAACGCCCCCATACGTCGCAACTGGTCTCGACGGGAATCTCAAAGTCGTAAGTCTCGTAGCCCGTATAAGGATTCGTGCGCCGCACGTCAACGTTGACGCCGCTCCCGCGCAAGGACGGCCCGGTCAGGCCGAGATCAATTGCATCTTCCGCCGACACGATGCCGATGCCTTGCGTGCGTTTCTGAAAAATTCTGTTACCGGTCAGCAGCGAATGAAACTCTGCATGGGCCGGGGGGAAGTTATCGTTGAACTGCTTGACGCGCCGCTCGAAACCGGCGGGCAAGTCCATCATCAACCCGCCGATGCGGAAGTAAGAGGGCGTCAAACGTCCGCCCGACGCGGCCTCGATCAGGTTGAGAATCTTTTCGCGCTCGCGGAAGCAATAGAAGAAGACTGTCATCGCGCCGAGGTCGAGCGCGTGCGTGCCGAGCCAGACGAGGTGCGAGGCGATACGCTGCAACTCGCACATCAGCACCCGGATTACCTGCGCGCGTTCGGGAATCTCGATGCCTAACAACTTCTCCACCGCCATCACGTAGGCGAGATTGTTGCCGAGCGGATTCAGGTAGTCCATCCGGTCGGTGATAACGATCCCCTGCTGGTATTTCTTGTACTCGAACAGCTTCTCCATCCCTGTGTGGAGATAGCCGATGTCGGGCGTGCATTTGACAACCATCTCGCCATCCAGCACCAACTCAAGGCGCAACACGCCATGCGTCGAAGGGTGCTGCGGCCCCATCGAGATCGTCATCTGCGTGTCCAGCGGACGATCAACTACCTCGAACTGTGGCGGCAGAGTAGAAGCGCTCATGGATTTTTGATTTGTGATTTTGATTTGCGATTGAAACTAACTATTTCGCGCGGCCGTTAACAATCGAAAATCAAAAAATCTAAAATCGGCAATTACGTCAGGCTGTACGGCTCGTAGCCGCGTAGTGGAAAATCTTTGCGCAGCGCGTGTCCCTGCCAATCGTCGGGCAGGAGGATGCGGCGCAGGTCTGGATGACCGTCGAAGATGATGCCGACTAAATCGTAAGTTTCTCGCTCGTGCCAGTTCGCCGTGCGCCAGATGCCGGAGACGGTCGGCACGTGCGCGTCATCTTCGTTCAGCAAAACTTTCAAGCGCAGGCGATGGTACTTCGTCGTCGAAAAAAGATGGTAGTTGACCTCGAAACGCGGCTCTTCTTCCGGGCCGCGATCAACGCCGCAGAGATCGGCGAGCAAGTTGAACGCAAACTCCGGCGCGGTCTTCAAGAACGCGCAGACTGCCCCAACCTGAGCGCGCGGCACAACGACCGTAATCTCGCCGAAAGCCTGCACGACATCGCTCACCCATTCCGCCTGTGCTTGTCGTAGTGCCGCGACGAGGGAAAGCAACGCCGGGTACTCAAGCGGCGACGCGCTCTGCGCTGCGATAGTCTGTTCGCGCTGAATATCTTGGGACATAGATAGCAGTTAGCCGTTAGCTATTAGCTGTTAGCCTTTTGTTTTTAGCTAACAGCTTTCTCACGATGAACGTCGCCGCTCGTGGCGCGAGGGCACTGTGTATGGTCGCGAGTTCGGGATTTGCGACGGACTGTCGGCCGCGGCCTCGTTCAAAGCAGAGACGCCGGAGGCGGGCAGCGTGCCCGGCGGCACGGCCTCGCGCGCTTCATCCACCTGCACGTCCTTGCGGTCGCGCAGCGATTCTTTCATCACCTTGTCTTGCAGCATCATCACCGCGTGAATCAACATTTCGGGGCGCGGCGGGCAGCCCGGTATGTACACGTCCACCGGCACGACCTTGTCCACGCCTTGCACGATGGCATAGTTGTCGAACACGCCGCCTGATGTGGCGCACGCGCCCATCGAGATGACCCACTTCGGCTCCGGCATCTGATCGTAGATGCGGCGCAGCACGGGAGCCATCTTGCGCGAGACGCGGCCCGACACGATCATCACGTCGGCTTGGCGCGGGCTGGCGCGAAAAACTTCCGAGCCGAAGCGTGCCAGATCGTTACGCGCGCTCGTCGCGTTCATCATCTCGATGGCGCAGCAGGCAAGCCCGAACGTCGCCGGCCACAGACTCGATTTGCGCGCCCAATTGACCAGCGCGTCGAGTTGCGTCGTCAATACTTCCGGTAACGCTTCGGCCAGCAGATTATCGAGACCCATAAGTCCTCCGCAAAACTTTCAGGCGGCTCGTTTAATATCAGCCGCGTGCTTTTCCAGCACCGCCAGCGCACGCCCCTCCGCTTCCGCTTCGAGCCGCGCCCGGTCGCTCCAATCAAACAGACCCTTCTTGACCACATACACGTAGCCGACCAGCAATAGCGCGACGAACACCATCATCTCCACGAAGATGATCGTGCGCATCTGGCCGCCGAGCGCGATGAGCGGGCGGAAGACGACCGCCCACGGCATCAAGAAGATCAACTCGATGTCGAACAGGATGAAGATCATTGCGATCAAATAAAACTTGACCGAGAAGCGTTCGCGCGCCGAGCCGACCGGGTCTTTGCCGCACTCGTAGGGCATGAGCTTCGTGCGCGTTGACTTGCGCTGCCCGACGAACTGCGACAACAGTATGTTGCCGGCGGCGAAAACAAACGCAACGCCGAACATCAAAAGGATCGGCAGGTAATCCATCAGCGCGAAGTTACGCACACCGGCCTCCTGTTAGCTCGTGTTGCTATGAGCTGGCACTAGAGTTTGAGAATCATGGTACGAGCGCATGGTAGAGCAACGCCTGATCTGTGTCAAGCAACTCATAGACGAGCGCAAAAGGCTCTCACGCAAGGAGATTGACCCTCTTCAAACCGCTATGTTACTGTTTATTTAGCGCACGTCCGCGACATTAAGACTGACGTGCTGACCACCTCTAACGTGCGGAACGCTTACCTGACATCGTCGTGATTACCGGATTCAACACAGACATCGAGCACAACGGGACAATCTATCATGTCCAGACCGAGGACAAAGGGCTTGGCTCGCCCCTCATCCTGTCGCTCATCTACGTCGGCGGCGCGATCCTCGCGAGCAAGCGTTCGCCCTATCATGATCTCATCGCCGACGGGTTCGACACGCAGGTGCTCGCCGAGCGTCTGCAACGCCAACACAAGCTGCTCTGCGCCGCCATCAGCGCCGGACGCATCGAAGACCTCAAGCGCATGCAACAGCACGCGGAGACACGGCCACGTGCTGTGAGCGGGCCGCCGTCTGTGCCGTCCGATGAGACGCACTTGGTTGCGCACGCGCAACCTGACGCGCAAGTGTTAGCTCCCCCTGTCAATCTGTTGGCTGAGACCGCAGATGCGGTCTCCCCTGAGATAAGCGCGCCCTCGATGACGGAAATTGAAGTGGCTACGGTCGTACACGTCGAGGCGGACGATGCACTATATCTGGATTTGTTGGAAGAGCGCGAGTTCCGCGCCGGCGAAGTGGTCACGATCCGCGTACGTGTCGGGCGCGGGCCTATAGAGGATCGCGTGGCCGTGCAGGGCGCAGAGGTGACGGTCAAAATTCTCGGCTCGGAGTTCCGCCCGCTCAGCCTGCGCAGCAAGACGGATCAAGATGGCGTGGCGGTTGTCCACGCATGGCTGCCGCGTTTCACTGCCGGGCGCGCCGCCGTTTTAATCCGGGCCGTGGCCGATGATTGCGCGGCCGAGTTGCGCCGCATTATTCAACCCTGATAGAAGGAGCGGAGTTTGCGCATCCAGATTAACGGCGAACCGCAAGAATTGCGGGCGGGGTTGACGCTGCATGAATTGATCGTAGAGTTGCAACTACCACCGGAGCGGTTAGCGATTGAGCGCAATCGTGAGGTCGTGCGCCGCGCCAATTGGCATGAGACTTTAATCGCCGAGGGCGACCAGATCGAGATCGTTCACTTCGTCGGCGGCGGCGCAAAGACAAACGTTTGAACGATCCACACTTTGCCGCCAACGGCACTTGAAACTGTCTGTTGGCTTGCTCCCATTCGTCGCCTCGCCCGTGCTGCCCGCGATTTTAGAAACCCGATCCAGGCAGCGAACGTAATAGGATTATGACAACCACCAGCATCATCGCGTTGAGCTAGCATCTGCGCCGCGACGACAGCCGGTTTGTTAGGCCTGAATCTTGATCGCCACACTCATCATCGTTTTCGTTTTGCTCGCCGCCGCCGCCGCTTTCGTCGTCTATCGCAGGCAGCAATATAAACTTTTAGCCGGCCGGGCGCGGCGTGAGTTGCCGCCGCGTCCACCGCGCAGTTTGTTCGCCGACACGCAGCAGGCGCTTGATGAGAGCGCACGCGCGCTACCAGAGCAACTGGCGCACGGCTATATGGAGCAACGCGCCGCTTTTATGACGCGCGCGGCGAGCGGTGATCTATCCGTGCTGGAAGACGCGCAGCGCACGGGCGACGCCGCGCTCTATCGCGTCGTGCTGAATGATATGGTCGAGCGCGCGTTGAAGGCAGATGAGCGCATAAGCGCGCTCGTCGCATACATCCAGGGGCACGAGATGTTGCGTGGCAGCGTGGAGTTGGCCGAAGCATATAGTGCTGTCTGGCAAGAGACGCCCGACCGCGCAACAACCGCCACGATGTTGCACTTGGCCGCACTCGCCGACGATGCCGACACCTATCGCAAAGCGGCCGAGATCGCTTGTCTCATCAAGCAAAGCGGGCAGTTGCCGCAACTCACCAATGATGAGTTGCAGCAGTTGATCGATAGTCAATACTGGTTGGTCGCGGCCGACGCGCGCCGCACCGGTGCCGGCTTTGTGTTAAAACAGCGACTCATAAGCTTGCGTGATGAGTTAGCGGCTGCGCCCGCCGCCCCGACAGCACAGGGCAAAGGTGATGCAGCGACATCTGAAAGCATCTAAACGCGCGTTGCGCTTGACAGAGCGCGACACGTGTCGCTGATCGGCCGCGCCGGTGCGCGGACTATGTTTGGTTGAAAGAGGAGTGCCATGAACAACGATCTTTTTTCTTATCTGCCGTTGCTGATTGTACTGGGCATCGGTCTCATCTTCTTGCTCGTGATCTTGAGCAAGACGCTCGTCAATGTGGGTGCGCGTGAGATCGCGATCAAGGAGCGGCGTTACTTCGGCGCAAAGATGCCGCCCGGTCGCGTCGTCGCCACCGAGGGCGAAGTCGGCATTCAAGCCGATGTGTTGAAGCCGGGCCTGCATTTCATCAGGTATCCATTCGAGCGCGTCGTGCGCAAAGTGCCGCTCATCGAGGTCGGCTCGGACGAGATGGGCATCATCGAAGCGGTAGACGGCGAGCCGATGCAGCCCGGCAGCATCTTCGCGCCCGACCGCGCCGAGAACGCGCACAATAATTTCCAGGACCCGATTGCCTTCATCAAACGCGGCGGCGTCAAGGGCATTCAACTGCGCACGTTGCCGCCGGGCTTGTGGCCGATTCACCCGTATCTGTTCCGCGTCTCGGTCTCGAAGGTGACGACGATCCCGCAAGGCAAAGTCGGCGTGATGACGGCTGCCGATGGCGCACCGCTCGGTGCGGGGCGGCTGTTGGGCAAGGCCATCACGGGGCACATCAACTTTCAGAACGCCGAGCAGTTCATCAGTCAAGGCGGGCAGAAGGGGCCGCAGGTTGAAATTCTGACGCCCGGCACATATCGCATCTTGACTAATTCGATCAGCCTCGAAGATGCGAACGTGATCAAGCCCGGCATCTTCTTCGTGCGGCTCTTTGATGCGACGGTGATCAGCGAGAATCAGATCGGCCTGGTCGAAGCGTTGGACGGCGCGCAACTCGACCCGCGCGATTACGTCGCCACAACCGTTGATGGGCACGACAACTTTCAGGATGGGCACGAGTTCATCGGCAAGGGTGGGCAGCGCGGGCCGCAGAAGGACATCCTCTTGCCGGGCACATACTACATCAACCCTTTGCTCTTCAAAGTCATCTTGGAGAGCGCGAAGGAAGTTAAGCCGGGCGAGGTTGCGGTCGTCGTCTCGAACGTGGGCAAAGACCCGTCGGAAGATATTCGCAAGCAGATGGCGGCGAAGGTGCGGCAGCGGATGGAGCGCGAAGAGCAGGAGCAGGCTGAACAATCAGCCGTGCGCCTCGACAAGATCGAAGACCACAAGACGGTTGCCGAGATCAAAGCCGAGCTGATGACCGGCGATCCGGCTGACCGGCGGCTCGACGAAGGCGCGCACGAAGCATACGTCGTGCCAGAAGGTTATCGCGGCATACAGGAATCGGTCGTCGGCCCTGGTCGCTATTATGTCAACACGCTGGCGATCACACCGATCATCATCCCGACGACGAACCAGACCGTCGAATGGACAGCGGGCGAAGTCGTCAACACCTTCAACCCGTTCGAGGTCATCTCGAAAGACGGCTTCACGATGCAACTCGAAGTGCGCGTCGTCTTTCGCGTCAAGCCGGAGGACGCGCCGTTCATGGTGGCCAAGATCGGTGGCATTGATCGGCTGATCCAGAACGTGATGCATCCGCTCATCGATTCGATCTTCCGCAATCAGGCGTCCGAGTCGTCCGCGATGGCGTATCTGCAAAACCGGCACGAGGAGCAGGAGCGCGCGGAGGCCAGCGTGCGCGCACACCTGTTGAAGTATCACGTGGATGTGGTCAACGTGCTCATCTGCCACATCCATCTGCCGGAAGAGTTGATGAAGA
>JANMAD010000550.1:0-3206 GCA_031359515.1 Acidobacteriota bacterium
TATTTGGCCATAACTGTATCTACCAAAACTCACCACTCAAAACTAAAACGGTACTATATATGCCGATGTGTTTATCTTTATACCCGCGCCCCGCCGCGGGTTGATCCGCGCGTCGGCGCGGCGATGCTGCCCTATCTGACAGAGCAGTTCGGCAACGCTTCAAGCGTGCATTTCTACGGGCAGGAGGCGCGTGCGGCCGTTGATCGCGCGCGGCGCGAGGTGGCGACCCTCGTCAATGCGCGGGCCAACGAGATCGTGTTTCTCTCCGGCGGCACGGAGGCGAACAATCTGGCCATACGGGGCTTGTGCGAAGCGCAGGCACAGCACGGGCGGCACATCATCACTTCCACCATCGAGCACTCGGCCGTGCGCGGCGTCTGTGATGCGTTGGAGAAACGCGGTTGGGAAGTAACGCGCCTACCGGTCTATACGGACGGCATCGTGCGCGTGGACGACGTGCGCGCCGCGCTCAGGCCCGACACTGTGCTGATCACCGTGATGCTGGCCAACAATGAGATCGGCACGATCCAACCCGTTGCGGAGATCGGCGCGCTCGTACATGAGGAACGCGCACGCGGGCACAAGTATCTGTGGCTGCACACGGACGCGGTGCAGGCGGCGGGGCGCATGTTGGTTGATGTCGAGACGCTCGGCTGCGATCTATTGTCGCTCTCAGCGCACAAACTGCATGCGCCGAAAGGCGTGGGCGCGCTCTTCGTCCGGCGCAGCGTGCGGCTCACGCCACAAAGCGTCGGCGGGCATCAGGAGCGCGAACGACGCGCGGGCACGGAAGCCGTCGCTGCAATCGTCGCCTTCGGCCGCGCCGCCGCACTCTCACGCGAAGAACTCACGCAACGCATCGCACACATGCGTGCCTTGCGCGACCACTTCGAGGCAGGCGTCGTTGCGGCGGTTAGCGACATCGTCTTCAATGGTCAACGCGAACAACGTCTGCCGCACCTGTCGAACATTTCCTTCCGCTACATCGAAGGCGAAGGACTCTTGATCAATCTCGACATGCAAGGCGTCGCCGTCTCGACCGGCTCGGCCTGCTCTTCAGGCTCGCTCGAACCGTCGCCCGTCATCCGCGCGCTCGGTCGCACAGACGAGCTTGCACGCGGCTCGATCCGCTTCAGCCTCGGCAAAGACACGACCGCCGCCGACATTGACTACACACTCGAAGTGCTGCCCCGCGCCGTCGAGAATCTGCGCCGCCTCTCGCCGCTTTATCAACAAGTTCAAAGTTCAAAGTTCAAGGTTCAAAGTCTACCCGGCGCATAAGTCATTCGACCTTGAACTTTGAACCTTGAATAAGGATATGCGATGACACAGGAAGATACTTTCACGCCACCATCGCTTGAAGAAGCCAGACAGCTTTATCAACTCATGGCGCGCGTGAAAGAGCTTGCGCCGTGGACTTGGATGGACGAGTCGGAAATCTTCGGCGTGCAACAGCCGGAGACGGGCGCACTCGGTTTCGTCAGCATCATGGGCATGGCCGGCGAGCATTTCGCCGTCGCGGTTTATCAAGGCGCGGTAGGGCTGTACGGCATCCTGGATTTTGCCACCAGCGTGGCGCGGCCAGACCCGCAGCAGTTGCTTGACGTGCCCCAACTGCAAGCTTCATTTGAAGACCGCGACATGCTGGACAAACAAGACCGCGATTTGATCAAGCAGTTGGGCTTGAAGTTTCGCGGCGCAAACTCTTGGCCGATGTTTCGCAGTTACCGGCCCGGCTACATGCCCTGGTTCGTGTCGGCGGCAGAAGCGCGCCTCCTCATCCACGCGCTCGCGCAGACGCTCGAAGTCGCCCCGCGCGTGCGCGAAAATCCTGCACTGCTCAACGCCGAGAACGATCCAGCCGACGAGACTTATCTGGTGCGCGTGCCGCGGCAGCAGGGCGACGCGCTCACATGGACGGATCAGATGCTGCGTGTGCCCCCACCGGAGCCTACGTCTATTCGGATCACGTTGGATAAGGAAGTCGTCGATCAACTCAAACAGATGCCGCAGCGCCAACTCACACTTGAAGTCGAACTGCTTAGTCTGCCGACAGGCATCGCCGAGGGCGGCGGGCGGCCGTTCCGGCCTTACCTATTCATGCTGGCTGACAGTCGCAGTGGCATGATTGTGGGAACTGAGTTGCTGCGCCCTGAGCCATCGCTCGCCGAGATGCACGCCCAAGTGCCGATGCAGTTAGCCGACTGGCTGGCGCAGGCCGGCGTCGTGCCTGAGGAGATCAGGGCGCGCTCGGAATTGCTGCTTGGGCTGCTTAGTCCGCTCACCGACATGCTGAACATCAGACTCGAAGAGACCGACCGCCTGCCGAGCATAGATGCGGCGCTGGATTCCATGTTCAGCATGTTCGGCGGCCTCTGACGCCCGGCCGGAACATAATCTTGCCCTACTCCGCCACGCTCCAGGATCATCTCGCGCACCCGCGCAACGCCGGCCCGCTCGCCGATGCCAACGCCGTCGCCGAGTTGACCAACCCGGTCTGCGGCGACCGCCTGCGCTTGAGCCTACGCATCAACGATGATCGGATTGAGGCCGCGCGCTTCCTCGCCTACGGCTGCCCGCCCACGCTCGCCTGCGGCTCCGCGCTCGCCGCAATGCTCCCCGGCATGACGACCGCCGCCGCCGCCGCGCTCACACGCCACGACCTCGCCCGCGCGCTCAATGGACTGCCCGCGCGCAAAACCCACGCCGCCGCGCTCGCCATCGAGACCTTGCACGTCGCACTGGAACAGCATGACGCAGCTACTTGAAAGCTGCCCATGATCTGATTGTGTTCAGCTTCGCCTCGTATGGATGATATATTGTTCCAGCCCGGCCTGTTTGGAGATTATCTATGGTCAGCCAACTCACAACTCAGATCGCACCTGCGGAGTATCTTGAGCTTGAGCGCAAATCGGCGTCAAAGAATGAATATCTAAAAGGTGAGGTTTTCGCTATGACAGGAGCGAGCCTGAGACACAATCTAATCGCCGGCAATATCTTCGCCGAACTAAAACAACAACTAAAACAAACTGACTGCAAAGTACTCATGAGCGACATGCGCGTCGCCGCGCCGGGCGCAACGCTCTATACCTATCCTGATGTGGTGGTGGTCTGCGGCGAAGTCCGGTTAGAAGATGAACAATTTGACACGTTATTGAATCCCTGTTTGATTATAGAAGTGTTATCCAAGTCAACCGCCGCGTATG
>JANMAD010000392.1:0-4409 GCA_031359515.1 Acidobacteriota bacterium
GCTTGTCTCGATCTTATTTTCTTCCAGCGCACGCAGCAGCGCGAGCAGCGCGATCAGGCCGCAACCATCGTCGGCGATGCCGGGCGCGAGCAGGTGTGAACCGACGCGCCGCACGTTGACGTTCGTGCCGGCGGGAAAGACCGTGTCGAGATGCGCGCTGACAACGACGAGCGGGTGCAATTCGCGCCCGCGCCGGAGCGCGACGCAGTTCCCTTCCGCGTCAAGCTCCGTCTCCGCCAACCCGCATTGCCGAAAGCGCGCCGCGAGATACTCGGCCCGCGCCGTCTCGCCAAACGGCGGCGCAGGGATCGCGCAAATGTCCGCCTGCTCGTCTGTAATCTCCGCGGCGTGGTCGGTGAAGAACTGACAGGCGTGTCGCACGCGATCACTCGCCAGCAAGTCATTGACGATTTGTTCAGGTGCAAGCGCGGCGGTGGACATTGGGTAAACTTTAGCGGAGCGAGATAACAGAGAGTTGCCTTGAGCTATAGCGAATGAGTCGCACGCTTATGATCAACAGCAATGTGGGCAAGCCAAAACCGAGCAGCAAGATGAAGAGAGTTTGATACGGCCAATATGGCGCATAAAAGACGCTGCCACATGCGATAGTATCAACTGTGTAAAAAGAATATCGCCCGCCCCTAGCTACCCACAGCAACAGCCAAAAGAGCGCAGCAGCAGACACCATTCCACAGATAGCAGATAGTCCCGACAAGATTAAAAGTCCGACTCTTCGCATGCTCTGAGAGTTAGACACCGCAAGCTAAGCTGTGATTCAAACTAATTGTCTCACTTCGTCTTCGCTCAGCACGCCATGGGCTTGCTTGGCGTGGTCGTAGATGCGCGCGACGCGCTCGTCGCTGGCTTCGAGGCCGCGCGATTCGAGCCAGTAGATGACGTTCGACTTGCCGCTCATCGGCCCGACCTCGATCTGCTGGCGCAGGCCGAACTGTCCGGCGGGCACGCCCGAATAGATGAGATCGGCCAACTCCGTGTCGCCCTTGCGATAGCTCTTGATGACGGCGGCGGCGTGGACGCCGGTCGCGGTGCGAAAGGCGTCGCGCCCGAAGACTGGATAGTTCACGGGGATCGGCCACTGGCAACTGCGCGCGGCCGTCGCGCAATAGTCGCCGAGTCGCGCCAGATCGTTGTCGATCCAGTTCATCAGTTTGAGATTGACGAGCAACTGATCCATTGGCGTGTTGCCGACGCGCTCGCCCATGCCGAGCGCAGAACCATGCACTTGATCCGCGCCGCCTTCAATCGCGGCGATGGAGTTGATGACGCCGAGGCCCCGATCCTGATGCCCGTGCCAGTCGAGCCGCACGCCGCCGCCCTCGTCCGCGATGATCTGTTTGACGAATGAGACGACCGCGCGTGCGCCGTCCGGCGTCGCGTGCCCGACCGTGTCGCAGACGCAGACCGCTTGCGCGCCCGCGCGTATGGCCGTCGTGTACAGCGCACGCACGGTCTCCGGGTCGGCGCGCGTCGTGTCCTCAGTCACGTACATCACAGGCAAGTTTTGCTTAATCGCAAAGGTGACGGCGTCTTCGGTCAGGCGCAGGAGTTTGTCCAGCGTCCAATCTTCGGCGTAGAAGCGGACGGGCGACGAGCCGATGAAGGTGCAGGCTTCGATGGCGATGCCCGCGCGTTGCGAGATTTCGGCGATGGGGCGGATGTCGTTCTCATGCGTGCGCGCGGCGCAGTTCGGCCGAATCTTTAATTTCTGTTCGACGATCTCGCGCGCCAACCGCTCGACGCCGGCCGCGTGTGTGCCGCCCGCGCCGGGCAGACCGATGTCGGCCGTGTCGATGCCGAGATCGTTCATCAGGTGCAGCAACTCGATCTTCTGCTCGACCGGCGGCTCGCACACCGACGGCGACTGCAAGCCGTCGCGCAACGTCTCGTCGTCAAAACTAATGCGCCGGCCGGGCGCGGGATGCGCCGGCGCGACCGTATTCCAATCGTAAATCAACTCACTCACAGGCACTCTGACAACCTCCACTGCTGCGGGGAATTTTGCGCTCACGTTCGACGTGTGCAAAGGATAGGGCGATTACAACAAGGGGCGCGGTTGATGTCAAGCAACGTCACCGGCCGCCGCGCTTTGACTCCGTCTGTCGCTACAGTTATGCTGCGGCGCAGTTCACGCAGCGAAACTGTCTTGGCGACAGGGCGCTCTCATTTTCAGCTTCAGGATACAGACGGATGGAAGAGTTCACCGCTCAGGGCAACGACGAGCACCTGAGCAGCATGCACAACCACGCGCCCGGTTGGATCGAAGTGATCGCCGGCTCGATGTTCTCCGGCAAGTCGGAGGAGTTAATCCGGCGTCTGCGCCGCGCCCGCATCGCACGCCAGCGGGTGCAGGTCTTTAAGCCCGCGATTGACAACCGCTACTCGCACGATCACATCGTCTCGCATTCGGAGATGCGGCACGAGTCGGGCGTGGTCGAGACGGCCGACGAAATTCTCGCGCAGGTCAAAGCGCACACCGACGTAGTCGGCATAGACGAAGGACAGTTCTTCGACAACCGCCTGATCGATGTGGTCAACGAACTCGCCGCGCGCGGCGTGCGCGTCATCGTCGCCGGGCTGGATCAAGACTACACGGGCAAGCCCTTCGAGCCGATGCCGCAACTCTTAGCCATTGCCGAGTACATCACCAAGACGCACGCCATCTGCGTGCGCTGCGGCCAGCCCGCCAACTACTCGCAGCGCATCGTGGACGTGGAAGGCCAAGTAGTGGTCGGCGCGGGCAATGCATACGAAGCGCGCTGCCGCCGCTGCTTCGTGCCCCACGCCGACGCGCCGACCAAGTATCTTGTCGAAGCGGCGGACTGAATTGAACCGCACGTACATGGAGCAAAGCAGAAAAACTTATCCACGAAACAACACGAAGCAGAAGCCGCTCTGCTTCGTGTTGCTTCGTGTATTTCGTGGACAGGCTTTTGCGCCGTCTGCCTCTGCTTAAGGAGCATTTTATGAAGCACCGAAAATGTTTGCTGGTCTTGCTCTGTCTCGTTTGCTTAACCATCCAAGCGCGGGCGCAGCAACAGTCGCTCGACAGCTTGATCGAGCCGGAGTTGGCGTCGCTTGTCGCCACTTACAAGACGCTGCACGCCGCGCCGGAATTGTCGCAGCATGAAGAGAAGACATCCGCGTTCGTCGCGGCACAACTGCGTGCGCTCGGTTATAACGTGACCGATCACGTCGGCAAGTATGATCGGCCGGGACTGACCGGCTACGGTGTCGTCGCCGTCATGCAGAACGGCGCGGGGCCGACCGTGCTGGTGCGGACGGACATGGACGCGCTGCCGGTTGAAGAGAAGACGGGGCTGGCGTATGCAAGCAAGGTCAGAACGAAGAACGAGCAGGGCGACGAAGTCAGTGTGATGCACGCCTGCGGGCACGACATACACATCACGTCGTTTCTCGGCACGGCGAAGTTGCTGGCCCAACTGAAAGATCGCTGGCACGGCACGCTCGTCCTCGTCGGTCAACCCGCCGAAGAGACGGTGACGGGCGCGCTCGCGCTTTTGAACGATGGTCTCTACACGCGCTTCCCCAAACCTGACTTCGCCGTCGCGCTACACGACCATGCGACGCTCGCCGCCGGGCACATCGGATACACGAGCGGCTATGCGCTGGCGAGCGCAGACAGCGTCAACATCACGATCAGGGGCGTCGGCGGGCACGGCGCGTCACCGCAAACGACGAAAGACCCGGTTGTCATGGCGGCGCAAGTCATCCTCGCTTTGCAGACCATCATCAGCCGCGAGAACTCGCCACTCGACCCGGCCGTCGTCACCGTCGGCTCGATCCACGGCGGCACGAAGCGCAACATCATCCCCGACGAGGTGCAACTCCAACTCACCGTCCGCACCTATCGCGCCGAAGCGCGCGAGAAGATTCTCGCCGCCATCGAGCGCATCACGAAAGGCATCGCGCAGGCGGCCGGTGTACCGCCGGAACGCGCGCCCACCGTCGAACTCATCACGCGCGAGTCCGTCGCTTCGACCTTCAATGATCCGGCATTGACCGAACGTTTGGCCGGCGCGTGGCGACAGGCGCTGGGCGCGGATAACGTCGTCGCGTTAGAGCCGGCGATGGTCAGCGAAGACTTTGCTTATTACAGTCTCGCCGAGCACAAAATTCCCACTGTCATGTTTCACGTCGGCGCAATTGATCAAGCCCGGATCGCCGCGAGCAAGCAGACGGGCACGCCGCTCCCGTCGCTGCACTCAAGCCTGTTCGCGCCTGTGCCTGAGCCGACGATCCGCACGGCCATCAAAGCCATGACCACCGCCGTGTTGGAGTTGATGAAGAAGACTTAAGACTGCGCGCAGGCAAAGGTAAAGCGCAACACAGAGGGCACAGAGAAAAGCAAGCTCAAATTTTTGAGCTTG
>JANMAD010000394.1:0-5471 GCA_031359515.1 Acidobacteriota bacterium
CAAGCTCAAAAATTTGAGCTTGCTTTTCTCTGTGCCCTCTATGCCTCTGTGCGCTCAGTGTTGAAATGATCTGCCGCAAGCTTGCCGCGCAATCAAAGCAAATTTCATCTACCTGCCCGCCGTCACATGCAAGAACCCGCCGCTGCCTCGTTCAACGGACGAAGCGCCTCGTGAGCTTTGAGCTTCTAGCATCATAAAGAGGAGTAAGAAAAGATGAAAGCGTTAACGTCCGTGGCGATCCGTTGGGTCGTCTTCGTAACCTTGTGTCTCCCGCTCGCGCCGTTCGCCGCAGCTCAACGCCAACGCACGCCCGTGCGCGTGCCTAACCCGCCGGCCGGCGAATATAAAGTTACCGGCCCTTACACCTATCAGAATCTGGCGGTCTTTCTGATTCACGGGCCGGAACGAATGCCGGGCCAGAATTTCGTCACGCTCTCCGAGGCGCTCAAGCGCCGGCAGGTGATCGTCTACGAAACGCAGAACGTGAACGAACTGGCCATTGAGAACGTGTCGAACGAGCAGGTCTATGTGCAATCGGGCGACATCGTGAAGGGCGGGCAGCAGGATCGTATGCTCGGCGTGGACATGATCGTGCCGCCCAAGTCGGGCCGCATCAAGATCGATGCCTTCTGCGTCGAGCATGGCCGTTGGACGCGGCGCGGCGCTGAATCGTCGGCCCGCTTCGACTCTTCAAACGACCGTGTGGCCACACGCGAGTTGAAGCTCGCGGCCAATCAGTCGCGCTCGCAGAGCGAGGTCTGGCAAAAGGTCGAAGAGGCGCAGACCAAGCTGAGCGCAAACGTCGGCACAGTCGTCAACTCAAACGTCTCCGCGTCGAGCTTCCAACTTACACTCGAAAATAAACAGGTGCAGGAGACGGCCGCGAACTACATCAAAGCGCTCACGCACATCGCCGACGAGCAAGGCGATGTGGTCGGCTATGCCTTCGCTATCAACGGGCAGATCAACAGCGCGGATGTGTACGCGGCCAACGCGCTCTTCCGCAAACTCTGGCCCAGTTTGCTCAAGGCCAGCGCGATTGAGGCTATCGCCGACTTGCAGCCGCGCCAGCGTTACGCGCCGGTGACGACCGATGGCGTCAGCGACTTTCTCGGCGCGGCCGACCGCGGGCATACTTCCGACACGCGCGCCGTCACCAGCAGCATCGAGCTTGTCACGCGCGAGACCGACGAGCACGTCATGATCGAGACCAAAGATCGCAAACAGAAAGACAAGTGGCTGCATCGCAGTTACATTAAGAAGTAGCAACAGAGGTCAGAGGTCAGAGATCAGAGATCAGTTAAAACAGTCTTCACTTGCCTCTGACCTCTGACCTCTTTCTGTGCTATTCTGCCCCCGCTAATTCCCCTGCAACATTTGCTTGCCCCCGCCGATTTTTTTTCTGACTGAGGAGATGACTGTCATGCGCATTGTGCCTTTCGCTAAAACTCTCGGCGGCGCGCTCGCGCTCGCGTTTGCGCTCGCCGGCGCGGCCTGCCAGCAGGACGCGGTCACGGTCGAGACCAACACGAACGCGACCACGACCAACGCGAATGTAACGACGACCACAACCACGACGACCAACGCGAACGCGAACGATGCCACGGCCGCGAACACCGCCGCGACGCTCAACGCGCGCGAACCGGATCGTTACCACGCGACCATGACCTTCACGGTCGAGGCGACGGGCAAACAACCGCAGGCGCTGCCCGCCATGCAAGTGGCGCGTGATGGCGACAACCGCCGCTACGCGATCACGCTGCCCGCCATCGGCGAAGTCGTCTTTCTTGATCGCGCCGACAAGCGTTACTTGATCCTGACGGGCCGCAAGCAGTACGTCGAATTAAACGCGCAGACGACCGGCTTCGATTTGCGCTCACTGACGCCGGGCCAGATGGTCGCGCACTTGCAGAAACAGGCGGGCGTCACACTAGTTGGCGACGAGCAGTTGAACGGTCGCGCCGTCGTCAAATATCGCTACGCGCCGACGGTGAAGACGACGACCCAAGCCGGCGAAGTGCATACGGATAATTACATCTACGTGGACAAAGAGACGGGGCTGCCGTTGAAGGTCGAGGGCTACGGGCAAGCGACGGGCAACGTACAGGGCATGAACAGCGGGCGACTCGTCGCCGAGCTGCGCGATCTTTCGACTACGGTAGACGCGGCGCAGTTCGAGTTGCCGACCGGCTACGCGCAGATCACGCAAGAGCAGATCAAGCAGCAGATGAGCGTGCTGGCCAGCATCTTCCAGGCCGTGATGAGCACGATGAACGCGCCCGCGCCGGCTGCATCGCCCGCCGCGACCATGTCGCCCACGCCGAATGCGTCGCCCGCCACGCCGCGCACGTCACCGTCGGCCACGCCGCAGTAATGGTTGAGGACTAAGAGAGATGCGCTACATCATTCTGTTTCTGCTCGGTCTCGTCATCGGCGGCGTCGCCACATTCTACTTTTTCGTCGGTGCGCCGCGCCTCAAGGCGCAACAGACCGGCGCGGCTGTGCAAGCGCCCGACGCGGCCGGCGACCCGCCGGGCACGGCCATCTTGACGCTCGACGAGAAATTCTTCGACACCGTGCTGGGCACGCTCTTTCACGATCTGAACGCGCCCTCGTTCCGCCTCGCCGCGCGCGAAACCGATTCACGCACGAGCGATGGCGTGCAGTTCATCACGACGCAAGCGGGCGGCTGCACGAATCAAGTGACAGTGGCGCAGGAAGGCAACGGCGTACGCACCGGCGTGCAGTTGCAGAACGGACAGATCAACGCGCCCATCGTCTTTAGCGGCAGCTATAACACGATGGGCAACTGTCTGAGCTTTCAAGGCTCGGCGCAAGCGCACATCGAGTTGCATTACAAGGCGGAAGACCAAACCTTATCGGGCCAGATCAGCGTCATCGGCGTGAGCGTGGCCAACTTGCCGCCGATGCTCCAACCGTTCGCCGAGCCGCTCATCACGGGCTTCGTGCAGAACGCGATCAACGAGCGCGGCAATCCGATCACGCTCTTGCGCGGACAACCGCTCGTCCTCGCCGTGCCGGTGCAAGCGGCCGGCGGCACACTCAAAGCGCAGGCGAAGGACGTGCGCGCCGAAGTCAAAGACGGCGCGTTGCGGCTGCACATCACCTACGACTTCAGCGGCGCACGCGGCGCAGTCGCCGCCCCCCCGCCTGCGGGCGGTTGAGCAAAGAACAAAACTTATCCACGAACGCACACGAACCGACACGAAACCAAGACACACGAAGCTGGTTGCGTTTGGTTCGTGCTGTTTCGTGTGCGTTCGTGGATGATGTTTTTCCGTCTGTGCCAAACTCATTGGATTCACTTTAGTGGCTATCGTTCGGGTCGGTGCGTTTGCGTTCGTGATTATCTTTTTCGGGCCTCATGCTGTTTGACCATCTGCGCTTAGCCCGACAACTTTAATGAGCAATTCATCGCCGCCGATGGCGCAGGTCATACGCTGGCGGCTCGGCCTCTGCGCCGGGCTGGCGTTGGCCCTCGTCGCGCTCGTGCCGCAGTTTCATCTGTGGGCGGTGCGCGGCGCACAGTGGCAAGGCTCTTACGTCTCGTTCGATTTCGACGAGGTCGCTTACTCCGCTTACTTGAATGCGCTCATCTCAGGTCGGCCGGCGCGCAATGATCCTTACACGGGGCGCGACGACATGCCGACTGCGCCTCAACCCGAATCAGTCTTCTCGATTCAACGCTTGCCCGCCTACACGCTCGCATTACCCGCCCGCGCGTTCGGTTTATCGGCGGCCGATATGTTCATTATCGTGCGCCCGTTAGCGGCCTGCGCGGCCGCGTTGGCCATCTTCTGGTTGCTCGCCCTTGTGACCGATGACTCACGGCTGGCGGCGTGCAGCGCAATCATCGTGCTGTGTCTGGGCATGCTGGTCGGCGAGCCATACGGCGTATGGCGCATACTGACCATGCGCTCGCTCGCCGAAGCGTTCCCGTTTCTGCGGCGCTATGTGCCGGCGCTGCCGTTCCCGTTCTTCTTCGTCTTCGCCGCGCTCATCTGGCAGGCGCTCAACGGCCGCTCGCGCCGTGTGCGGCTCACGCGCGCCGCACTGGCCGGTGCGACTTTCGCACTGCTCACCTACTCTTATTTCTTTCTGTGGACGGCCGCGGCCGCATGGCTCGTTATCATTGCCTTGCTCTGGCTCGCGGCCCGCCGTGCGGAATGGCGACGCGCGCTGTCTGTGCTCGCGTTGCTCGGCGCATGCATGCTCGGCGCGCTCCTGCCTTACGCCGTGCTGCTGACGCGCCGTGCGCCGACGATGGACGACGCACAACTGCTGGCGCAGACACACGCGCCTGAGTTTGGCTGGCCCGTTCTCTGCGGTCTCGCCATCCTGCTCGCGCTCATCGTGCCGGCTTGGCGCGGACGCTTCAACTGGCGCGAACCGGCAGTGCTATTCGCTGCCTCCTTCGCGCTCTTGCCCCTCGTCGTCTTCAATCAACAACTCATCACAGGTCATTTATTGCAGCCCGTGCATTACGGCCGTTACATCGCCAACTACACGTGCGTACTCGCCGCCGTCATGGCTGCGCCGCTCATCTGGCGCGGGCGCACAGCGCAACGGCCCTTGCCCGCGCGTCTGCTCGCTTGCGTTGCGCTCGTCGTCTTCAGTTGGAGTTTGTGCGAGACGTTGGTGCGCACGCGCAGACTGGCCGCGCTCAACAGCGCCCGCGACGAAGCCCGCCGCGTCGCCCTGCGTTTCGCCGCCTTAGCGCACGCCGACGCATCGCCCAACGCGCCAGCCGGACAAGCGCAGCCGGTCATCCTGTGCAGCGATCTGTCGCTGACCGATGCGTTGCCCAACGCCGCGCCCCAGCCGGTGCTATGGGCGCAGCACCTGTTCGTCTTCTCCGGCGCGACGGCCGCAGAGAACCGCGCGCGGCTCTACCAGCAACTTTATTACACGGGCGTTGACGAGGGGACGTTCGCCGCGCTCGCCGGCAGCGACAGCTATTTGCGGCTCGCCCTCTTCGGTTGGGAGCGCATGAACAACAAACCCTACGCGCCGCTGATCACGGCCGCGGAGGTGCAACTTGAAGCGCGCCGTTACGCCGACTACTGCGCCGCGTTCAACTTCAGGCAGGCAGCCACGCCGCCGCTCGCCTACGTCGTCGTGCCGGCGACGCACACACTCCGGCTCACCAACCTTGATCGTTGGTACACGCGCGACACAGGCGAGCGCGTCGGCGACTTCATCATCTACCGCGTGACCCCGCGCGCATGACAAAAGACTATTGTGCGCTTGTGCGCCGCGCGTTAACATGCGCCGTTCTCAATGGCTAACGAAGCACAATCAATAGCGAAGCTTGAGCGCGGTTTGGGCTTACTCGACGCGACGATGATCGTGGTCGGCTCGATGATCGGGTCGGGCATCTTCATCACGTCGGCGGAGTCCGCGCGGCTGGTCGGTGCGCCCGGTTGGTTGCTCGCGGCGTGGGCGCTCGC
>JANMAD010000399.1:0-3244 GCA_031359515.1 Acidobacteriota bacterium
GGCGGCTCTGCCTGACATCCCGGCCTGCGTGTCGGCGGCCCGGTTGACTTGTGCGTTCCAGACGCCGATTGCCCCGGATTGCGCCCCGTACTGCGCGGTGAGCGCGCCCTCGGTCTGCGTGGCGCGGGTAGTTTCCACGTCTTGCCGGTCTTGTGCGTAAGCTTCGTTGCTGCGGGCGGTACGCCCCAGATATTCGCTAGCCGTGCCGATGCTGCCCATCTTTTGAATGTCCACGTTGTTGCTCTCGGTCATGATCGTGCTGGGGCGCATGGCGAGGCCGCTGACGGACGGGCCTCCCACGCTCGCGCCGCCCCTGTCTTTGGCTGCGACACTGGCTGCGGCTCCTGTCGCATCAGCCCCGAAGTTCCACCAACTCTGTTCGACATTATTTTCCCCGATCTGTGCGCCGATGAGGGTCTGCTGCTGGTCGCGCGCCGTCTGATTGCTGACGCCTCTGTTGCTTTGTGAGCGGTCAGCCTCAATCACCCCTACTTGCGCCTGCTTATTGATCTGCACGTTGGCGACGCTGTTACGGTAAGCCGCGAGCAAATTCGTTTGCTCCCTCTGCGCGGCGGCGTCGTAGGTCATGATCGTGCCGGCGCGGCCCGCAGCTATTTGACCGAGCTGGTTGTGCAGCCCGGCGGCGTTCCCCTTGAGCGTCGCTCCGTAGTCGGCGCGAGCCGTGATGAGTCCGGCGGTGGCAGAGGTCTCGACCTGCAACCGCTCCGCCATGTTGTTGAGCGACGCGCCGACGCGCGCGCTGACGAAATTGATGCCGCTGCCGACAATCGCCGCCATCCAGCCGGAGGCGACCGTGGCGACGCCCTCGAATGTCTGCCCAAAGGCGATCTTCCATGACAGAACGGGCGACGCGACGAGGCAGAGCGCGGAGACGGCCATCATAAAGACGGCGATGCCGAAGCAGAACGTCGGGTCAACGTCCGGTCGGGCGATGAGTTGCGCCGTCTGCGGATCGACGTTGTACATGGGCGTGCCGTCGTAAATCGCCAGCCCTAGTGTCCCGATCTTGAAGGCGATGATCTCCATGATGTGGAGGACGATGGGGAAGACGAGCGTATAGACCACCACACCCCGCGCGAACCTGTAGCTGACCTCGTGCGCTAGCGACTTGTCTAAACTCAGCGCGATCATCCACGGGACGGCGAGCCTGAACGCGATCATCAGGAAGCCGGTTAGTATGACAAGGATGAAGGTGGCGAAACTGATGATGCCGCGCACGATGTTGAGGCACGTGAAGAGCTTGGTCATGTCCCACTTCGCCGGGTCGAGCAACTGATCCACGGTCTTGGCGGTTGATTCTCGGTCGGAGAGGACGCCCACGATAGCGTCTGTGCCAGTCGGCATGGGCTGATAGACGCCGCCGCGATCCGTCGCGGTGAACATGCCCATCGTGAAGCGGTAGTAGGAGTCGTTGAACTCGCGGGCAGAAGCCTCCAGCGGCACGCGCAAGGGCACGACCAATTGATAGCCGAGCGAATAGAAGTAGCTGACGAGCCACGGCCCCAGCGTGATGAGCGGCAGGATGACGATGAAGCGCGCAACTTGCGCGAAGAAGTCGCGCGTGCCGCCCGGCTTCTCGCCCTGGAGCCTGATGAGGGCGACCAGCATGATAATCTGCGCGAAGACAGTCGCCAGGAACGTGTAGCGCCTGAGCATCGCGCCCTCGACTACGCGCTTGACGGCGGGCACGAAGCGCACCGCAATGTCGGTCAGATCGCGTACCTGCTGCGGCGGCCCTGCTGTTGTCCCTTGTGGCGTTGGGCTGGGGTTTGGCGTCGGAGACTGGGCAAGCGTGGTATCGGCGCAAACAGCCAACAGCAGAGGTAAGGCTAAAGTCAGAATCAGCACAAAGCGCAGCACGGACTTCGCGGTAAGACACGCGCGAACGAATGACTGAATTTTAGCAAGCACCTCTGTTCTTCTCGATTGCATCATCACCGCCTTCGTCGTGACTTCTCCTCGTGCCGTTTGATCTTGCCGGTTATTCGCAGTGCGCCTTCTTTAGCGGAACATGAACGGCTCGTACTCCTCTTCGGGGAAGGCGTAAACCTCTTCGACGGGGTTGTTCGGATCGAAAAGCACGCCGAGACTTCGCAAAGTCTCGTCGTTGAGGCGCGTCATCTCCGTCCAGGCTTCGGTCTCGCGCTGGACTGCCGCGCCGAAGCGCGCGTGCGCGTCGAGCTTGACGCCGTACTGCGCCATCTTCGCGTTGATTGTCTTGGTGTAGTCGGCGATCTGCTGCGTCAGTTGGGCGATGTAAAGCTTGCAGTCGGCGAGCTGCCTCAACAGGCTGTCAACGCCCTGCTGATCGGCGGGCGGCTTGACGGTTTCGCGCGTGAGCGCTGCCTCTAAAGCCTTCTGCGCCTCTTCCGCGCGGGCGAGCCTGCCGTAAGCTATTTCGCGCTGATAGACAGCTTCGCTGAACTCGGTATCTTGCGCCAGCAACAGTTCGAGGTACGCGATGCGGTTCTCCGCCGCCCTGCCGATTGAGTTTCTCAGGTAGTCTTCGAGGTCGCGCATGTCCTGCTGCGGGTCGAAGACGCCCTGCTGCATCCGCTGCCAGACGCGCTGGACGGCGAGGATGCGGCACGTGACCATCGCGCGAACGTCTTGCTGCAACTGGAAAATCTGGCGGATGGTCTGGCCGAAACTGCTGATGGTGTAGATCAGGCTCTTGTTTCGAGCCAGTTGCTCATCAACGGTGTGGAGGATATTGCCGAGAGAGGTGATCTGCTCCACCTGCTTGTCGATCATCGTCTCGTACTTGTGAATCTCTTCGAGGTAATGATTGAGCGTCTCGACCCAGCGCGCCGCGTCCTGCGCCATGCGCGTGAGTTGCGCGCCGTGGTTCGCCGCGTCGTACACCGCAAACTGCGCCCTGACGGTCGCGGCCGGAAGGGCGAGCAGTGCCAGCAACAGCCCCGTCAAGATTTGTTTCCTTAGTCCGGTATATCTCATCCGGGTGGTGGCTCACGTAAAGGTGACATGCTAAAGTCTAACAATGGTCACTATTACTCTTCGATGTCAACATTGCCAGAGTGAGCGGTTGGTGCGTAACGGCATGGCTCCCGACGGTCGCCAGCGCTACCTCTGCCGCGATTGTGGGCAGCGCAGTCGGGAGCAACCGCGCAGCAACGCTTACCCGAAAGCAGCGCGCGAACAGATACTTCGCGCCTATGACGAGCGCAGCAGTTTGCGCGGACTCTCCCGCACCTTCGGCGTC